>CAKQBC010000286.1 GCA_934215995.1 uncultured Bacillus sp.
ATGTTTGTAGCGCACCGTGCTACAACCGCACGGATCAGGTTATTTAAGCATTTGCTGGCAACAGCGGATCACCTGTGATAGGCGAGTCTTAGTCATTATGAGGAGGTGCAAGTATGTACGCAATTATCGAAACTGGTGGTAAACAAGTTAAAGTGGCTGCTGGAGATGTAGTTTACGTTGAAAAACTAGACGCAGCTGAAGGCGAAACAGTTACATTTGACAAAGTTTTATTCGTAGGTGGAGAAAACGTGAAAGTAGGAAGCCCTGTTGTTGAAGGCGCTACTGTAACGGCGAAAGTTGAAAAACAAGGCCGTCAAAAGAAAATCATCGTTTTCAAATACAAAGCGAAGAAAAACTACCACAAAAAACAAGGTCATCGTCAACCATACACTAAAGTTGTTATCGAAGCAATCAACGCGTAAGGTTTGTCTATGATATACGTAGACTTTGATTATAAATATGGGAAGATCTCCGGTTTTTCCATGAGTGGCCATGCCAACTTTGCAGAAAATGGTTCGGATATTGTCTGTGCAGGAGCATCGGCAGTGTCATTCGGCCTCGTGAACAGCATATTCAGCCTGACTGATGTCAAGCCGGTTGTTGAAGCGGGTGCCGAGGGCGGGTATCTAAGCTGCAGGATTCCATCCGATATTTCGGATGAATCGCAGGAAAAGGTACAGCTTCTTTTGGAAGCCCTGCTCGTATCCATGCAGACAATCGAACGAGATTACGGGAAATATATAAAAATTAACCTCAACAAATAGGAGGTGGAACATATGTTAAGATTAGATCTTCAGTTCTTCGCATCCAAAAAAGGTGTAGGTTCTACAAAGAACGGTCGTGACTCCATCGCTAAACGCCTTGGCGCTAAAGCTGGTGACGGCGAATTCGTATCTGGTGGTTCAATCCTTTACCGTCAACGCGGTACAAAGATTTACCCAGGTGAAAACGTAGGACGCGGCGGAGACGACACTTTGTATGCTAAAGTGGACGGACAAGTTCGTTTCGAACGTTTCGGACGCGACCGCAAAAAAGTGAGCGTATACCCAGTTGCACAAGAAGCATAATGCTTATGAGAGAGCTCTAACCTCCTAGGTTAGAGCCTTTCTGTTATAAGGGGATAATAAATAGGCAAGCCCTCGGCTTCAACGCACCTTGCTAAAAAATCGAAATCCACATTACGGTGTTTGAATCGTAACATTCGCATCTTTTTTGACTGCCCGCATATGACCCTCATTAATAGAACTCAATAAAAAATCCTTTTTTCTGATATACTTGAAGTATCGGCAATGTATGCAGGAAGGCACCAATAATCTCACTTGAAATTTGTGTTGAAATGGGAGATCGTAATGGATAAAAAATGGGAGACGATTGAGCTGCTATCGTTGCACAGGCATGATTGGCTGAACCGGATGCAGCTCATCAAGGGACATTTGGATCTGGGGAAAACCGAATATGTGAAAGAAATAGTGGAGGCTATCATCAGCCATTCCCGCAATGAAGCTGCTCTCTCTAACATGGACATGCCAAAACTGGCTGAATTGCTGATCACCTGCAACTGGCGGGGGTATCCTTTTACCGTGGAGTATGAAGTGCTGCAAGTGAACCAGGGGTACCGTGAAATGGATGGCGCCGTGTCCGATTGGATGGGGGCCTTGCTCCGGATCATCGGTGAATCTGTTGATGAATGCTTTGAAAACAACCTCGAAATAGAAATCAGCCAAAGTGATGGCGAACTGAGGTTTACCTTCGACTTGCAGGGTAAGATAAAGGATAAACTGGCGATTACCAAGTTTATAGGGGAAAAAAGTCCCTTCACAAACCGGAATAAACAATCCATCATGGATGATGAGTTTATTCTGGAAATAGCATTACATCAGAATCAGGCAACTTAGTTACATAGTGCCGCACCAATAGAAGAATGATTCCAAAGAGGAAGTGATAAATATGTTCGTCGATCAAGCTAAAATTTATGTCAAAGGCGGAGATGGCGGGAATGGCATGGTAGCCTTCCGCCGTGAAAAATACGTACCGAATGGCGGTCCTGCCGGAGGCGACGGCGGAAAAGGAGCCAACGTTGTCTTTCAGGTAGAGGAAGGGCTGCGTACGCTTGTTGATTTCCGTTATAAAAAACATTTCAAGGCACCCCGAGGTGAGCACGGCATGTCCAAGAGCATGCACGGAAAAAATGCTTCGGACCTTGTTGTAAAAGTGCCGCCTGGCACACTTGTAAAAGATGAGGAGACCAATGAAATCCTCGCTGACCTGACAGAGCACGGACAACGTGCAGTCATCGCCAAAGGTGGCCGCGGAGGCCGCGGAAACATCCGTTTCGCAACGCCTGCCAATCCAGCCCCTGAAATCGCCGAAAATGGCGAGCCTGGCCAGGAGAGGAACGTAATCCTTGAACTAAAGCTGTTGGCTGATGTCGGATTGGTCGGTTTCCCAAGCGTCGGAAAATCTACATTGCTGTCTGTTGTGTCAGCTGCGAGGCCGAAAATCGCGGAATATCATTTCACTACAATTACACCGAACCTCGGGGTTGTAGCAACGGAAGATAACCGCAGTTTCGTAATGGCCGACCTGCCTGGATTGATTGAAGGCGCATCGGAAGGCGTAGGGCTTGGCTACCAATTCCTTCGCCATATTGAGCGCACGCGCGTAATCGTGCATGTCATTGATATGTCAGGCTTGGAAGGCAGGGACCCTTACGAGGATTACGTGACAATCAATAATGAATTGAAAGAATATAATCTTCGTCTGACAGAAAGGCCGCAAATCATTGCAGCCAATAAAATGGACATGCCGGGAGCCGAGGAAAACCTCCAGGCGTTCAAGGAAAAGGTGGGGGAAGACATTACTATTTTCCCGATTTCCTCCTTTACGCATAGCGGGATCCGCGAGCTGCTGTTCGCAGTTGCCGATAAACTTGAAGAAACACCGGAATTCCCGCTTGACCACGAAATGGAAGAGGAAGCGGGCGTACACCGTGTCCTTTATAAATTTGAGGATGATACGAAGGAGTTTGAAATCTCCCGTGAGCCGGATGGCCGCTTTGTCGTATCAGGGCCGAAGATTGAAAGATTGTTCGTGATGACAGACTTCAACCGTGATGCTTCCATCAACAGATTCGCCAGACAGCTTCGCTCGTATGGCGTTGATGATGCACTTCGCGAGCGCGGTGCGAAGGATGGGGACATCGTTAAGATCTGTGATTTCGAATTTGAATTCGTAGAATAGAGTAATTCGTAGCGGGGTGGTTTCGTTGAGAGATAGCGATCACAAGTTCTATTTAGTGCGTGAGGATGTTTTGCCTGAGGCCATGCAGAAAACGCTGGATGCAAAGGAATTGATCCAGCGTGGAAAAGCGGATTCTGTTTGGGAAGCGGTTAAGAAAGTGGACTTGAGCAGAAGCGCATTTTATAAATATAGGGATACGGTTTTTCCTTTCCATACGGTTGTAAAAGAAAAAATCATCACTTTATTTTTTCATCTGGAAGACCGTTCAGGCACGTTATCGAAGCTACTCTCGATTGTTGCCGATTCAGGCTGTAATGTCCTGACGATTCACCAGACCATCCCGATTCAAGGGCGGGCGAATGTGACGCTGTCCTTGAATGTAAGCTCCATGACAATGGAAATCGACGGCCTGTTATCAAGCTTGAAGAAGCTTGAGTTTGTCGACAAAGTTGAAGTGCTTGGCTCAGGAGCTTAATATTATCTGTTGAAGACAAATTCAATTTTGAGCATCTTTCTTTGAAATTGCACATCAGACTGATTGAAAA
>CAKQBC010000287.1 GCA_934215995.1 uncultured Bacillus sp.
GGAGAAAAAAGTTGCTGAGCTGAAAGCATGGTTAAGGGGGACGAAGGCGAAATTTCTTGTCCTTTCCCCGGAAATCCATGACAAGCTTACCGGCGTCATCAGCCATTTTCCGCATATCATCGCTGCGTCCCTTGTACATAGAGCGCAAAAATCAAACCTGGAGAACCAGCTGGTCAACCGCCTCGCTGCCGGAGGGTTCAGGGATATAACGAGAATTGCATCAAGCAATCCTGATATGTGGAGGGATATCCTTCTGCATAATCGCGGCGTACTGATCCATCTGATGGAGGAGTGGATCGATGATATGAATCGGGTCAAGGGCCTGCTTGCCAATGAAGACGGCGATGCCATCCATGAATTCTTCACGCAGGCAAAGGAATACAGGGATGAGTTGCCTGTCAGGGCCCAGGGAGCGATCCCGTCCTTTTACGATTTGTATGTGGATGTTCCGGATTATCCCGGCGTCATTTCTGAGATAACTGGCTATCTTGCAGAAGAGAGAATCAGCATCACGAATATCAGGATTCTTGAGACGCGTGAAGAGCTGTATGGCGTACTTGTAATTTCATTCCAAAGAGAGGAAGACCGGAAAGAGGCTGAGGCATGCCTTGAAAGGATGACGAATTACGGAGTATATATCATGTGACAGGAAATGTGAGGAATCAATATGTCTATCAAAAAATTAATCAGTAATGTCCGTTCATTGCAGGGGACAATCCAATTGCCGGGAGACAAGTCGATTTCCCACCGCGCCGTAATGTTCGGTTCTATTGCGGAAGGAACGACAAGAATCCATAACTTTTTGGCCGGGGAAGACTGCTTAAGCACAATAGCATGCTTCCGTAAGCTCGGGGTCGAGATTGAACAGGATGGAACCGATGTCACAGTGTATGGGAAAGGTTTTGATGGCATCCGCGAGTCTGAAGATATCCTTGATGTCGGAAACAGCGGGACAACATTGCGGCTAATCACAGGATTGCTGGCGGGTTTCCCGATTCACAGCTCACTGGTCGGCGATTCTTCGATCGCTAAGAGGCCTATGACACGTGTAGTTGTCCCTTTGCGTGAAATGGGGGCTTCCATCGACGGGAGGGAGCAAGGGAAATTCACCCCCCTATCTGTCCGCGGAGGCAATCTATCTGCCATTACATATGAAGTGCCGGTAGCCAGCGCCCAGGTGAAGTCTGCCATTTTATTGGCGGGCCTGCAGGCGGAAGGGACAACAGTCGTCAAGGAGATTGAACAGACAAGAAACCATACAGAGACAATGCTGGAAATGTTCGGTGTTGAATTGGGGATTGAAGACCGGGCCATTTCCATCCAAGGCGGCCAAAGATTGAAGGCGGCAGATATTCGGGTACCGGGAGATATTTCTTCTGCTGCCTTTTTCCTGGCTGCGGGTTCACTTGTGCCGGATAGTTCAATAGATCTCCTGGATGTGGGCCTCAATGGCACAAGGTCGGGGATCATTGAAGTGCTGGCAAGCATGGGGGCGGATCTTTCGATTAATGCCCACCATGATGAAGAAGCGGAGCCGTATGGGGATATTAGAGTCACCTCATCGAGCCTGAAGGCAACTACAATCAACGGAAGCATCATTCCGCGCCTTATCGATGAAATACCGATCATCGCCCTTCTCGCCACACAGGCGGAAGGTACGACAGTCATCTCTAATGCCGAAGAATTGAAGGTGAAAGAAACAAACCGGATTGATACGGTTGTTTCGGAACTAAGGAAATTGGGAGCCGATATCGAGGCCACAGACGACGGCATGATCATCAGAGGGAAGACGCCTCTGCACGGAGGTACGGTCAACAGCCATGGCGACCATCGGATCGGGATGATGCTTGCGGTAGCCGCAGCAATCGCGGACGGCGATGTATATCTTGAGGATGCGGAAGCGATTTCTGTATCATTTCCTGCTTTCTTTGAATATTTTCATTCCCTGATCGGCTAATGCATGTAGCCGCTCCTTTCCGAAACGGATGGAGCGGCTTTTTTATTTAATTGATACGGCAGCCGCATCGTTTAAATGGGAAGGCCGGGGATAGGCCTGTCATAATGATCGCCCTGAATACATATATTGTCAAAAAAGCCTTGGGGTGACTGTGATGCCTTATATACTGGAGAATGTGAAAGTGTTCGAAAACGAAACAATGAAGGAAACTAATTTTATCGTGAAAGAAGGTCTGTTCTATAGCCGCGGTACGTCTGTCAGGAAACTGTCTTTCATGCGTCTGCAATTGGACAAGCAGAAGGTGATCACAGCCTGCGATACAGCATTTGCAGATTTGGGAGCATGGGAGCAAAAAGGGACGGGCTATGCCGAGGAACTGGTGCTCAATGGATACACGACCGTCATTTTCCCTGTCGACCTGGCTTATGAGTATCAGCTGGATAATGCTTTAAATAAAGCACGTTCCCTACTCGAGGATTTCCCTCTTGACTATGTGCTGATTATAAGGGCGGCGGCAACGCTTATTAAGCCTTCCCTAATCCGAAAGTGCAAGGCAAGGCATATCCCCGCACTGATCATGAAGCTGGGCCATATGAGGGAAATGCATCTGCTTGACTGGAGCAGGCTCAGGGAAGCGAGTTTTCCTTATAAACTGTTATGGATCCCGGAGTTCCCCGAAGGATATGAATCATCGGGACAGCCGCAATGGAAACGTATAGCGAGCGAAGCAAAACTGCCGCATTCAGAAGCTTCCATCCCATTGCATGAAGCACTTGGGAAGCCGCTGCTGAAGAAAATCGGCCTATACCCTTACAAGGGCATATTGAGGGCAGGGGGTGAAGTTTCCTATCATATAATGGAGGATAATGCTATCCAATGTTTAAATATTAAAAGGATGGCATATTATGATAAAATAGATGCTACCGTATATAAAAATAAAGTAATCCGGTATGGCGCCCGTGTCGACCTGTCAAAAGCGCACGGGAAGGAACTTGAAATCAGGGTCCCTGGCTATTTTCAGTGAAGGATGGGCCTGATGCCTGCACACATACCGGCGGAATGCAATAAGGAATGAGGAAGCGATGATTACAGTAGAAAAAGTTTTGGAAAAAATAAATAATGGCGAATTTGATGAAGCGAAGAAACATATAAATACTATTAAAAACAGCGGGCTTGAGGAAGATATTTTCGTGCTTGCCGAAAACCTCACCGGCATGGGTTTCCTGGATGAAGCGATCCCTTTATATGAGCAGCTGCTTGCTGTCCATCCGGATGAGGGTGAGCTCTTGATGTCGCTCGCTGAAATTTATGTGGAATTGGATCGGGAAGATGAGGCGCTCGAACTGTTGAAGAATGTAAAGAAAGACGATCCCGTCTATCCCGGTGCCCTGTTGCTTGAAGCGGATTTGTATGCACTGAACGGCATGGATGAAGTCGCTTATGGAAAGCTTAAGGAAGCAAAGAGAATGATGCCCGATGAGAAGCTGATCGATTTTGCCCTGGCTGAACAATGCTACGCGCAAGGAAGCTTCTCGGAAGCAATCAATTATTATATGATTGCACTGGAAGAATCCGAAGAAATTTCGGGCATATCGATCAGCCAAAGAATCGCGGAAGCTTATGCGAATCTGGGCAAGTTTGAAGAGGCTCTTCCCCATTATGAGAAGGCCCTTGGACAAAAAACGGAGCTCAACACATTATTCGAATACGGCCTGACCGCTTTTCAGGCGGGTGAATACAAGCTGGCGGCGAAAAAACTGGAAGAGCTGAAAGAGCTGGACCATGAGTTCCATTCCCTGTATTTCTACCTGGCAAGCGCTTATGAAC
>CAKQBC010000288.1 GCA_934215995.1 uncultured Bacillus sp.
CACCCATAACGATTGTGATATCTTCGTCAGATGCAGGTGCAGAGATGATAACTTTTTTAGCGCCAGCTTCGATGTGCTTAGCAGCATCTGCGCGGTCAGTGAAGCGTCCAGTAGATTCAACTACTACTTCTACACCAAGATCTCCCCATCCGATTTGAGCTGGGTCGCGCTCAGCGATAACTTTGATTTTTTGGCCAGCAACTACGATGCTGTCTCCATCTACAGTTACTTTCTCTTCAAGAGTTCCGTGAACTGTATCGTATTGTAAAAGGTGAGCTAACATGTTAGCATCCGTTAAGTCGTTAATTGCTACTACTTCAACATTTGGGTTTTTAAGAGCTGCACGGAATACGTTACGTCCGATACGTCCAAAACCATTAATACCAATTTTTACCATTAGTAGTTTCCTCCTTTAATTTAGGAACTGCATTTTTTTAGCCCGCCTTGATTTAAGACGTGCAATATATAAAAGGGTTATCCCTTTAATAACTGATTTGCCGCCGCTTCATCGGTGATAAGCGTCGTATGTCCGGGGGCAATTTTTTCGATGTATGCCCGAATGGCTTTCGCCTTTGACTTGCCGCCAGCAACAGCAATGATTTCTCTCGCATCTGTGATCTGTTCGAGCTGGATGCCGACTGTCTGCACTTTGTGGACAATCTCCCCGTGCTCGTTGAAGTAATAGCCGAACGCTTCACCCACTGCATGATTATTTTCAATTTTCCTCATGTCTTCTTCAGGTGTATCGCGCCTTTTTGCCATGACCGAAGCTGCCCCTATCCCATGCAGCACAATATCTGCCGCTCTGATCAGGTTCATGACCTCTTTAATGGCCGGCTCCTTCATCATCGTTGCGTATGACTCGTCACTAAGCTGGTCGGGTACATGAAGCAGCCGGTAGGATGCTTTCATTTTTTCAGCCATCTTTGCGACTATTGTATTCGCCTGGTTCCCGACATCTTCACCAAGCCCTCCGCGTGCCGGTACAAACAGAAGATCTTTGCTTTCAGGAATCGGGTTCAGCATATCGGCTATCGCAGCCATAGTTGTGCCGCCCGTGACAGCTATGATATTTTCCCCTGAAATCTTCTTTTTCATACAGATGGCAGCTTCTTTTCCGAGAGCGTCTCTCGCCATTGGTGATGCGTCACTGTTTCCGGGAACAACAATGACTTTCTTCACTTTAAGTTTCTCCTGCAATTGCTTTTCTAATGTATCTATACCCGATAGTTCTCTCATCACACATTTTAAGTTCTCCAGTGTATCCAGGCCTTCTTCAGTCAGGGACATACCGCTGCTATGTATCGTGATAAGATTTTGCTTATGCAGGAATTCGACCTCGCTTCGCAGTATGCGTTCTGTGAGATCAAGGCTTAAAGCAAGATTCCTTCTGCCGACAGGCTGCATAAAACGTATGTGCCGCAAAATTTGATACCTTTTTTGCATGACTTCAAGCAAATCAGGCAATAATTTTTTTTGGATGTCCAAAAGTGTGCTCATGGAAATGTTCCTTCCCTCATTCAGAATCGTGCATTGGACATATTATGTCCAACTGAGACATTTTTTGTCCCGACCACTCCAAAAAAATTTGCCCTTGCTTACGTGTTTTATTGTAACAAGAGCATATCTTTTTTTCAACGCAGAAATACTATAATTATTATTTCTATTTTTTCAAAAAGTTCACTATAGTATCGCAATCGATTTGTCCGTATTGAATCATCGTACCTTCAAGCATCAGTACAGGGATCATCAAACCGTATTTTTCAATCAGTTCATCACTCGTTTCAATATCGACTTCCTCATATTGAAAAGGGATAGATTCCCTTGCTTTCTGTAATTCCCGTTTGGCCTTTTCGCACAAATGGCACTTGTCCTTGGTATATAATATGAAATTCCCCTTCACTTGTTCCACCTTTTCTTAAAATCTTTTCCGCTTGGAGGAGGATGGAATCTGCATCTGCTCCCTGTACTTGGCGACAGTCCTTCGCGAAAGGATGATGTCCTTTTCTTTTTTCAATATATTCGAAATTTCCTGGTCCGAAATCGGCTTCGCTTTATCTTCCTCGTCGATCAGCTTCTTGATTTCGCTTTTTGTCCCTGCCACCGAAACATTCTCATCGTTTACAGATGCAAGACTCCCGGTAAAGAATGCCTTCATCTCAACGGTCCCGAATGGCGCCCGTATGTATTTCCCTTTGACAGTGCGGCTGACTGTCGATTCATGGACATTGATTTCCTCCGCCACTTCCTTCATCGTCATCGGCCTTAGAAACGCCAGCCCCTTCATCATGCCCTCAGGCTGCTTTTCAACGATTGTACCCACCACTTTCAGGATTGTTTCCCTTCTCTGTTCAAGCGAGCGGATCACCCATTGATATTCCTGGTACTTTTCCTGCAGGTAGGGACGTGCCTGGCTATCGGCACTCTCCTTCAGGCTTGTATAATATGCTTCGTTTAAAGAAACCTTGATTTGAGATGCTGCAGCCAATTGAATGGTAAAGTTGCTGCCGTTATGGCCCACAATAATATCCGGCACTACATATGCCGCTTTTTCATGGGAAAAACGGGAACAGGGCCTGGGATTAAGCGTGTTGACGAAGTCGAATATTTGCTGGATATCAGATAATGTAATCCCCGGTAAGTTCTTAACTATGCGCTTCCATTTCTTATCGGCAAAATCCTGAAAATGGCCAACTAATATTTCCTCTGCGAAAGGAAACGTATCTTTATCTTTTCCAGTCAGCTGCAATAACAGGCATTCCTGCAGGCATCTGGCCCCTACACCGGCAGGTTCGAATGTCTGAAGAAGGTCAACAGCATCCAATAGCTCTTCCTCATGCAGGTTCAGCTCTTCGGCAAAACCGCTTAGATCATAAGGAAGGTAACCATTCGGATCAAGCTGTTCAATCAATTTTTTTAGGACCCAAACTTCTCTTACGCTCAACCCAGCCGGAGGTATCTGGGAAACCAGATAATCAGCCAAACTGTCTTTCCCTTCCCCTATCAGTTCAATCCAGTTCGGCTCACCGGCAGGAGATTTGCTGGTTTTCTTTTTGCCGGCCGTAAAGATATCACTGCCATACTCCACGGTAACAAGAGGATTTTCCTCCGAAACGCCTGTAAGAAAACTTTCCAGCTCCTGGCTTGAGTACTGTAAGAGGGCAATGGCCTGGCTCAACTGCTGTGTCATTGCCAGCTTCATCGTTTGCTGCTGCAATAATCCGTGACTCAAGTCCATCATCCTCACCCCTTCTTCTAATTTTACACTTTTCATGCATTGTTTTCCAAATATTTCACCATAAAAATGGAGGACACCCCGAAAAGAAAATATGCAGCATATAAAGCCAACAGACCAAAAAAGTGCAGGCAAAAGTTCAAAAGAACCACGACTACACTCGTAAGCAGTTGGCATTATAACATTTGCGCCGTTTTATAACGCTCAGATAAGCTCCGCTGACCGGAATCTTTCTTCCTATGGACAAGAATTCCGGCCCCTGAGAAAAGGAATAGGATGATACTAAGCCATATGAGTTGATGTGCAAAGTTATATGGGAATTACATAATAAGAAACTGCGTTATTTTTTATTATTGATTTTAAAAGATACGTTTATTGGTGCAAAAGCAACGAGGTGTCCCCGAGGTAAGCATCCACCCGTAGCCGAAATCAACAATATCGTTTAACAGAGCCTAATCGAGTAGAGGGGAAATGTAGATAAATTTCCGCCCCTCTCACACCACCGTACGTACGGACCCGTATACGGCGGTT
>CAKQBC010000289.1 GCA_934215995.1 uncultured Bacillus sp.
AACAACCGCTCCAAGAACGGCTATCGTTCCCCCTACAGCACCCAGCAATGTCATCGATACTTCATTTACGACAAGGGAAGCGGTGCCTTCATTGATCATTGCCTGCAGGTCGCGCCCCTCGAAAAGGCTCATGGCAGCTGCAGCCCAGATCATTGCGATAACAGCTTCGGCAATCATCATACCATAGAATATATAGCGCCCCTGACTTTCCTTTTGCGTAGTCCTGGATATGATAGGGGACTGTGTTGCATGGAATCCTGACAAGGCCCCGCATGTAATGGTCAAGAACAAAATAGGGAAAATCGATAGTTCAGCAGGATGCATATTCGTCAATGTCAATTCCGGAATCGTGTAATTAGAGAATAATAATGCTCCTCCGACACCGAGTGTCCCCAGCAATAGGACGGCACCGAAAATAGGATAAAAACGGCCGATGATTTTATCGATCGGCAAGATCGTTGATAGGAAATAATACAAAAAGATGATTCCGATCAAAATCCCCAAAGCTACCTTTCCATCTATTAAAGCATGCAGAAGTGAAGCTGGAGTTGTGACAAATACGGTTCCTACCAAAAGCAGCAATAAAAGTGCGAAACCGTTTACCAAGTGTTTCGAAACTTTGCCCAAGAACTTTCCTGCCAGCTCAGGAATATGTGCCCCACGGTTCCGGATGGAAATCATCCCCGTTAAGTAATCATGGACAGCACCCGCAAAGATAGCTCCGAGTACAATCCATATAAATGCGACCGGCCCATATAATGCACCCATGATCGGTCCGAAAATCGGTCCTGTTCCGGCAATATTCAATAATTGGATCAAGGCATTTTTCTGTTTCCCCATCGGCACGTAGTCCACGCCGTCCTGATTGGCATAAGCAGGTGTCAGCCTGTCTTCTTTAGGTCCAAATACTTTCTCGACAAATTTCCCATACGTGAAATAGGCAACGACGAGCAAAGCAATCGCAAGCAAAAATGTAATCATTTCTCTTCCCCCCATGATTAAATATCGTTTTGCAATCTGTTATGTAATAGTTCAGTCAATGATAACGCTTTCCCTCCTTCCTGTGTTTATACTGTTATATAATAGTTTATTTTTCGTAAAATAACAAATTATATGAAAAATAGAGATTACTTATCTTTATGCATATGCCCTATGGATTTAGAATGGAATGTATTTCCACAGAAAAAGCAAGGAGGTAGAGCCTCCTTGCCATGCTTCAAATATTCATCTATCCCTTTTTTGGGACTATAATGTTTCACATTATTCCACGGGTCTGCTTAAATGGTTCTGATTACCATATTAATGCTTTTTTTGGATAATGAATATATTTCTGCTTTGGTAGCTGAATGGGCAGTTTAGATACCAGGCAACCATTCCGCCGCCATGACCGGCATGTATATTTCTCATTGAATATTACGTTAAATCTGTTGTCAGCGATTTTTTCACTTCCGGTATTTGTTCGTCTTTTTTGACTTTAGGCTTCTTTTTGATAGTAGGGAGAAAGAAAGACAACAAAAGAGCTACAGCAAAGACAGCCATGAGAATGTAAGCCATATTTTGAATGGCTGATGTCAAACCGTCAGTTGCGGCATTAGCCATTAAATCATCAAAAGTAACACCCAGGGAGGTAAGCTCGGCTGACAATGATTCATCGACTGTCCCTCCTCCTGAAACGGCCGCCTGTTCAACAGCTCCCATCAGCGCCGGATTCACTCCCGCCTGTTCAGCTTGTGTCTGCAACGCAGAATTGGTAAAGATACTAGTCAAATAGGAGAATAGAACAATTCCGGTGACGGAGCCTAAAGGTGCGCCGAAATCCCGGATGAAAGAAAACAGTCCCGAACCCGACCCATACTTCTCCTCAGGCATTTCGCTCAATGCATTCTTGATAAAGATTGGTGTAGCCGAACCAAGCCCAAATCCGAAAAGCATGGCGAGCAAGGATATATTCGAGAAGGATGTGGAGACGGTTATGAATGAGAACAGCACCAAAGTTAAGATCGGCAAGCTTAAAACAAAAATAAGCAGCTTCTTGTTATTAAACTTATCAATCAATTTCCCGAACAATAATGATCCGCAAATGGAAGCTGCATAAATGAACATATAGAACATACCGGATTCACTGACATCCCCGTTCGGCCTTGTCGATATGAAGAAATTCATTGCATATATAAATGCCTGATAGGCCGCCTGGATAATAAGGTTAATAAGAATAATCTGGGCAAATAAGCGTTTTCTCAGCAATGATAATTCAAGAATAGGCTGGGCATTCCTATTTTCCGTGAACCATAGAAGGATTGCGGTACCCACACCAGCCGCTAAAGCGCCAAGTGTATAGGCAGAACCGACTCCGAATGCGCTAACGAGAGTTGAAACGGAAAGCAGGCATCCTGTACAGATCAAAATCAATAAAGCACCGACGAAGTTCAATTTCACTTTTCCGGTTCCTTTTGACTCAGGTACGAAGAACTTAACGATAAAGAATCCGATTATAGCGAGGGCAGCGCTGATCCAATAGATGATCGGCCATCCGTACATCTTAACCAAAAACCCTGCTATAACAGCCCCTGTAGTGGAAGCGAGACCTTGGACGGCTGTGAAGATCCCGGAAGCAAATCCCCGTTTTTCAGGCGGAAAGATGATGCCGATATAAGCGATCGCGACAGGCAAAATACAGGCAACGGCAAAGCCTTGGAACACACGGGCAACAAGAAAGAGAGAGAAATTCGGGCTTATTGCAGCTGCCACCTCAGAAATGGCGAAAATGGTCATTCCGAAGAGCAGGACACGCTTTCTGCCTATCTGATCCGAAACCTTGCCCGCAATAGGGTAGAGGGCTGTTGAAGCGATATAGAATGAGAGTATGATCAAGCCTGATAAATGTGTGGGAATCTGAAAATGCTGGGAAATAGCTGGGATTGCGGGAGCCTGGAACACCATCGCTTCGATTGCGATGAATGCCCCAAAAACAAGAGCGGCAAATTGAATCCATTGTGATTTTTGTACCTTATTCTCCATCCATGTACCTCCAAATTCAATTTTCAATCGAACGGCAGAACCGGTTATCGGATGTTAGCGCTTTCATTGATGGGTATGAACCAATGTGTAAAACGGCACCTCCTGTCCAGCATGATAAAAATCATTCCTTTTGTTAGCTGAATTATAAATACAAAGTATTGGGAATTCAACGCATAAAAAGTGAGAAAGTGTCGGTAAAACAACAGATGAGGGAGAATTGTCGGCTTTCTGGTATTTAAACAAAAAAAAGAAGGGATTTGTCGGGACAACTGTTATGGGATACAGAGCATGGATGAATGGCTTACTGAGAGACGGGCAAAAGAAACGGGATATCAAGCCTTACCGAGAGGATTGTAGTCAATTCTTGAGCCAGATAGTCCGGTGAATATTTTAAATTCGTGCTGACTACCCAGTGGTAAATAAATCCGACCACTACTGAAGCGATGTAATTAGCCGCAAACCCTTTATTGACGTTTTTGTCATCCTTTGCGCCAGGGCTGCTTTCCAATTCAGAGAAGTAGAAATCATACAGAATCTCTGACAGCCTCATTATGAAATGGGGGCTTCTTTCTGTGTTCAGCATGACTTTCAGATATGAAGAATGATTGGATACAAATGTAAGGAGGTGAATCATCGATGAACTTGTCGGAAATTCCCGGTCTGTACATACGGACGTACCGGATGGAGAATGATGGATACTGTCCACTATCCCGCTCAGCAATTCATCCATGAT
>CAKQBC010000290.1 GCA_934215995.1 uncultured Bacillus sp.
TTGCCGACTGCCTGCCTCAGCTTTGCCGTTGCCTTATTTATATCTGCATCGTGCGCATCGGCCTTTGTCACAACCCCGATCGGCAATTTTGAAATGCCCGAGCTGAAACCAGGCGGGAAAATCATTTTATCGCCGGTAGCATCCTGTATGAAAAAAATATGCGTCACTTCGAGTGCCGTCGCCATTATATTTTTATAAAAAAGCGGATTTTCCGTGTATTCACCAGGTGTATCGACAATCCAATCCCGATAGATCAAAGCTTGCGTTTTCACAGCCTTTACTTCTTTTCCAAGGAGCGCATTGGTCAATGTCGATTTTCCGGAGCCGATCGAGCCGATCAGCATCGCTCTGTTCTTCCCCACTCTAAGTCACCGCCTTATGATTTTGTGATCCTTGCTGGCGTATACCCAAGCTCGTCGGAAAGAAAACGGTTGATTTCCTGCATAGCCATATCGACTTCCGAAACACTGCCGACAATGACCAGGCTTCCAGTGAAACGGTCCAAGAAGCCCAGTGATACATGAGCCGCTTTCGTGGCCAGATCGCCGGCAATGATGACCGTTTCACTTGGTGTCAATGTCAGGATGCCCAGAGCTCCGGCCTGTTGTATTCCAAGCTTTTCAAACATCTCCGGATCAGGATTCGCAATCAGGTGGCTGAGCGTCACTTGCTTCCCTGGGACGAATTCCTGTATGAACCGCTGTTTCTCTTCGCTCACCTTACATACCTCCCTTTTCCCTTATGCTTCTTTTTTTATGGCTGCTGCATCGCTTGTTTGTCCTGAGTCTTCTTCATATTCACCCGGCTTGATGATTCCTGCTGCACGGTCTTCCTGCTCCAGGCGCAGTGCCGTAGGGACAGATAGCCAGTAAGCAAAGGCAATGGCTATAACGCCTGCTGCAAATTTCCCGATGATGACAGGAAGGATCAGATTGGGCTGGAAATTGGCTGTGAATGACAGATGGTCGCCAAGCAAAAATGCCGCACAGACAGCAAATGAAATATTGATTACTTTATCCTTCGGCCTCATATGGCGGACAAGCTGGAACATCGCCAGGATATTGGCGATCGTCGCAAGCAGCCCGGCGCTTCCTGTAGAGCTCAGCCCAAGCTTTCTTCCGCCTGCCTCTAGCGGCTTGGCTGCGTATTTGCGGAGCAGGTATACCATCGGGAACGCACCGGCAAGCATGATGCCAATATATCCTGCCGTTTCAAGCGCACGGAACTGGTCTTCTGTATCGGCCATGATCGGGTCGAAGCCCCAAGCGCCGAATACGTTTGTGAACAGCCCGGTGAAAATTTCCACAATCGAGAACACAAGCACCAATTTTATTCCTGCATCCAGCACACGCCCGAAAATCATGAAGGCATTGATCATCAGTTTAGGCAGGAACTTCAGCCCTGCTGCAATAAGAACGACAAATACCAATAATGGCAGCAGATTCAACAGAATTTTCCCGTATGAAAGCACAAATTCGTATGTCGAATCGCTTGTCGTATCGATTACTTCCCTAACCTTTGTATCGAACAATACTGTAAGTACGCTTGCGATAAAAGCGCCGATCGGGATTGTAAGCACCCCCGACATTACCCCAAGAGCCATGTATTTATGGTCTCTTTTATCAAGCATCGCAAGCCCCATCGGAATCGAGAATACAATTGTCGCTCCGGCCATATAGCCGACAATCATCGCCATGATCCATCCTTCATATGAATCCTTCAGCACATTCGCAAGCTGGTATCCCCCCATATCCGTCGCCAGAATAGCGGTTGCGGCAATGGCAGGGTCAGCCCCGATGGCGTCAAACATCGGGCCCACAGCCTTATCAATAAACCAGGATAAGTACGGGATAGATGCCATAATACCGGCAGCAGGCACAAATATGTGGCCGACCGTATGCAAACCGCCCATGAATTCCTTTCCAAGCCCCTCATCCGGGTTGCGGATAGCCGCAAACGCTCCGAGTACGGCACAGGCCATAATAATATAGACAACAACATTCCCTATCATTTCCATTTCTTTCTCCCCTTTATGTGTTTTTATATATAAAAAAACAGACCCCTCCCGCAGGCTCATTCAAGCCCATCGTTAAGCGTCTGTGCTTACTTGCTATCCACTTGTCTTTCCGTTTTTTCTGTGTACTTCACTATGATTTTTTCCGCAACCTGCTCCATTGCAAGCTGCTTTTTCATGCTGAGGCTCCTGATCTTCTTATAGGCTTTGTCTTCCGATATATCATAAGCGGACATCAGCAGGCCTTTTGCCTTTTCGATCAGTTTCCGCTTCTCCAGCTTTTCTGCTGCAGCATCGGCCTCCCCTTGGAGCTTTCTGATCCGCTCCGCTTGATTGAGGGCCACTTCTATCGCTGGAATCAGGTTTGCTTCTGAAACCGGCTTGACCAAATAGCCGGCCACGTTCGCAAGCTTTGTCCGTTCCACAAATTCCTTTTGGCTATACGCGGTAACCAGGACAATCGGCACATCCAGCTTCTTTGAAATGATTTCGCTTGCCTTCAAACCATTCAGCTTCGGCATTTTGATATCCATGATAATCAGGTCAGGCTTCAATTCCAAGGCAAGCTCAACCGCCTTTTCGCCATCCCCGGCTTCCCCTATGACATCATAGCCATTGTCTTTCAGGATGGATGCTATGTCCAGGCGAATAATCGACTCATCTTCTACCAACAAGATTCTCTTGCTCATGTATGAATGCATCCTCCTGCTCCAACGGAAAAGTTACGATATTCTCAACCCCTCTTTCCGAGGATTTAATTTGATAGCTTCCGGACAAATCGTGTTCAATCAGCATCCGGACAATATCCAGCCCAAGTGACGGAACCGAATCAGACTTCATGCCAATGCCTTTATCCTTTATGATGAGAATGATTTCTGACTCCCGCATATCAAAAGTGATTGAGATTTCCCCACTCTCCCTGCCCTCGAAGGCATGCTTGATGGAGTTCTGCACCAGTTCATTGACCACGAGTGAAATGGATACGGCTTTTTTGGAATCGAACCAAATGCTGTTCCCCGCAAAGTGGACATCGATTGGGATCTCTCCATGCTGTATCAGGTTGCTTGCAACCTTTCTTGACAGAGTCACGATATCCACATAATCTTTGTCCTCGTTTTCATTTGATAAAATCAGTTCATATACGGAAGCGATGCTAAGCACCCGATTCAGGCTGGCCAGCAAATGGATCTTGCACTCATCAGAAACGCCATTGCGGATTTGCAGCCTCAGCAAACTCGCCACCGTCTGAAGATTATTTTTTACCCGATGATGGACCTCACGGATGGCGACAGTCTTGACAGCGAGCTCCCTCTCCTTTGTCCGGAGTTCGGTAATATCCCGGATGAGAAGCAGCATGCCAGTCGTTTCATTTTCCTTGAAAATGCTAACTTTTTTCACCTCTAAAAAATGCTTCGTGATTCGGACTTCCTCAATCACCAAGTCCTGATCCGACTCAAACACCGAAACAGCGAAAGGCAGCAGCTCGGCAAGATGCATTCCCTCAGGGCAGGGGATATCAAAAAGCTCCCTGATGAAGTTTTGTGCAGAAGCATTCAGATATACTACCTTACTGTCTGCGTCAGCCAATATAAAATGCTCCCTCATGATCTGCGAGACATTAGGGCGATCCTTCGAAAGCCCGAAAAATAATTCCCACATGACCTCAGGCTCCGGGGATATGGACCGGATCTGCTGGACAGACCGGGTTGTTTCAGTCTTAGCCTCTTCCT
>CAKQBC010000291.1 GCA_934215995.1 uncultured Bacillus sp.
TTTCAATGGATCTATTTTGTCGGCAGATAATAAGGGAAGGAAGGGAACAATCGATATGCATGAAAAACGAAAAGTAATTATCGTAACAGATGGCGATGAATATGCAAAACGGACTGTGGAATTCGTTGCCAGAGAAATCGGGGGGCGCTGCATATCGGTTTCCCAAGGCAACCCGACGGTCATAAGGGGCCCGGAGCTTGTCGGTTTGATCAAGCAAACCCCATGCGACCCGGTTTTGATCATGGTTGATGACAGTGGATACATCGGGGAAGGAGCCGGTGAGCATGTCATGAAGCATTTGGCTAAGCACCCGGATATAGAGATTCTGGGTATTATTGCAGTCGCTTCGAAAACGAAGCATAGTGAATGGACCAAGGTTGACGTCTGCATCGACAGGGACGGGAACCTGACGGGAAAAGGCGTGGATAAGTTCGGCGTGCCTGAGATGGAACAGGGAATCATTAATGGGGATACGGTCTACAGCATCGACTCCCTGAATGTTCCGATTGTCGTGGGTATCGGGGATATTGGGAAGATGGCGGCGAAAGACCGTATTGAAATAGGCTCCCCCATCACAAAAATGGCTGTGGAGTTAATACTTGAAAGGTGTGGTTTGGATGTCCGGAAAGCAGAAGGAAGCAAAAAAGAAAATCCCGAAGAGCCTTAAAGAAATAGAGCAATATATGAAGGACCGGGTCGGACTCGGTGTCAGTTTCGACTTGGGCATAAGGAAGATGAAGATTCACAGGAAAGAGCTTGATATATACTATGTTAACGGTTTATGCAACTCCGTTCTGCTAACGGAAATGCTGGATGAAATTCTTGAACTGAATGACTATAGCAAACCGTCCGTCAACTTTTTCTCTGTAGTGGAAAATCATTTGATCCATCAGGCTGTCTCGACCATCGAAACAATGGATGAACTGGTCGATCAGGTATTGACGGGGCTGGCTGTTTTTGTGACGGAAGGAACAGGCAAGGCGTTAGTTGTCGATGTCAGGGAATACCCTGGCCGTCAGCCTGCTGAGCCCGACACGGAAAAAGTGGTCCGGGGTTCGCGAGATGGATACGTCGAAAACATAATCGTGAATACGGCATTGACGAGAAGGCGCATCCATGATGAAAGGCTCAGATTCGAAATGATGAAAGTGGGGGAGCGTTCAAAGACAGATGTGGCGATCGCATACATAAAGGATGTGGCGAATCCGGACTTGGTGGAAACAGTAAAAGAAAAGGTGGCCGCCATTGAAGTGGATGGCTTGACGATGGGGGACAAAACAGTGGAGGAATTCATAGTCAGGCAGGGCTACAATCCCTATCCGCTCGTCCGGTACACGGAAAGGGCCGACGTCGGGGCCAATCATCTTCTCGAAGGCCATGTACTGATTTATGTAGACACCTCTCCGAGTGTGATCATCACCCCCACTACCTATTTCCATCATGTCCAGCATGCAGAGGAATTCAGGCAATCGCCTGCGGTAGGCACATTCGTCAGGTGGATCCGTTTTCTCGGGATATTTGCCTCGCTGTTTCTTTTGCCGCTCTGGTATTTATTTGTCATGCACCCGGATTTGCTTCCGGATGCCCTGAAGTTCATCGGCCCGAATGAACAGACGAATATTCCTGTGCTGATGCAGATTCTGGTTGCGGACATATTGGTTGAGTTCCTGCGCATGGCCGCCATCCATACGCCTACCCCTTTATCGACGGCGATGGGCCTAGTGGCGGGTGTTTTGGTGGGACAGATTGCTGTTGATGTGGGGCTGTTTGTCGCTGAGGTCATTCTGTATGTGGCCGTGGCCACTTTGGGCACCTTTGCAACGCCGAGCCTGGAGTTGAGTGTCGCGAATAAAATAGCCCGCATTGCGCTCCTTTTGGCAACGGCGATATTCGGTTTGCCTGGTTTTGTGATAGGGTGTACTGTCTTCCTGTTATTCCTGATCCATATAAAAATATTGAAAACCCCTTATTTATGGCCGCTGGTCCCGTTTAATTTCAAAGCTTTCATGCAAATCCTGTTCAGAAAGACAATCCCGGGTTCTAAAATCAGGCCCAGCATCGTCCATCCCCAAAACAGGATTAAACAGCCATAGATTTACAAGCATGCCTTGAAGTTGTTCGATTATTATGTTAATTTAGTAATTATTTATCCTGCATGCACTGGCTGTATCGGACCCTGGAATATCGGAATTAGATTTGCAAGTGGGGGATGGACAGCCCGGTAAACGCCTGATTGACTCAACTGACGATCAAAACGGGAAAACAACCCGGTTGATGAACGTTTCATGCAATGCCATGAAAGGATTCAAATCCTTAAAGCGGCAAAGGGGAGTGCGTGATTCATATTGAAGGAGCGCAGGCAGCTCCCCGTTCGGAAACCAGGTTGATATAGATAAAGCGGCTGGATGGGAATGCAGATTTAGTGAAGGGGATGAGCAGCATGTACTTGTATGGTACAGGGAGAGTAAATGAACGAGGTCATCTGGAAGTCGGGGGCAAGGACACAGTCGCTCTTGCCGAAAAATACGGAACGCCCTTATATGTATATGATGTGGCCCTGATCAGGGAAAGGGCGAGAGGGTTTAAAGATACGTTCAAGCGTTTGGGTGTTTCATCACAGGTTGCGTATGCGAGCAAAGCATTTTCTTCGATTGCCATGATTCAGCTCGCTGATGAGGAAGGACTGTCTCTGGATGTCGTATCGGCCGGGGAGATGTACACTGCTTTGCAGGCTGGTTTTCCGCGCGAGAAAATCCATTTTCACGGGAATAACAAAAGCGTGGAGGAGCTTGAAATGGCCATCATGGAAGGCATCGGCTGCGTTGTCGTCGATAATGACAGGGAGCTGCGCCTGTTGGACGCTTTATGTGCAAGCCACCATGCGTCAATGCCGATTCTGCTGCGTGTATCACCGGGAGTGGAGGCGCATACGCATGATTATATTGTGACAGGGCAAGAAGACTCGAAATTCGGCTTTCACCTTGAGAATGGCCATGCTGAACAAGCCATGCAGACGGCAATGGCGAGCCCTTGCTTAAAGCTGTTGGGGCTTCATTGCCATATCGGCTCCCAAATCTTTGAAACGGCAGGATTCAGGCTTGCGGCGGAAAAGATCATGGCAAAGCTGAAAGAATGGAAAGATGAATTCCAATTTGAAGCGCAGGTGCTGAACCTTGGCGGGGGCTTCGGAATTCGTTATACAGGAGAGGACAGTCCATTGCCGCCTGCAGACTATGTCCAGGAAATTGTAGAGGAAGTGAAGCTGCAGGCAATGAACCTTGGGCTCGATGTGCCGGAAATATGGATTGAGCCAGGCCGTTCTCTTGTCGGCGATGCAGGTATGACCCTCTACAGTGTCGGAAATTCCAAAACAATCCCGGATGTAAGAAAATATGTGGCGGTTGATGGTGGAATGAGCGATAATTTAAGGCCCGCTCTTTATGATGCCAAATATGAGGCTGTATTGGCCAACCGTATGAGGGAAGCTGCGGAAGAAACGGTTTCGATTGCCGGAAAATGCTGTGAAAGCGGAGATATGCTCATTTGGGACATTCCCCTTCCGAAGGCGCAGCCGGATGATATACTTGCCGTTTTTTGCACAGGGGCCTATGGGTACTCAATGGCCAATAATTATAACAGGATTGCGAGACCGGCTGTCGTGTTTGTGGAGGATCAGGAAGACCATCTTGTCGTAAGGCGGGAAACATTGGAGGATCTGGTCAAGCTGGATATGCCGCTCCGCA
>CAKQBC010000292.1 GCA_934215995.1 uncultured Bacillus sp.
GAACTGGTTCAAGCGCAATAAGACGCAATTGGTCGGGAGCCTTGTTGTCATGCCGGTCGTCAACACATTCATGATCATGATCGGGGCTGTCTGTTACATCGCTGTCACTACCGCCGATCCGATTAATGCGTTGCAGGAATCAGCAAGCGGCATTGTCCTCGGCGTTTTGCTGCTGATGATCGTGCTCGCCCAATGGTCAACGAATACATCGGCTAATGTTATACCGGCAGCCACGATTTTCTCGAATGTCGGCGGGCCGAAAGTGCCGTTTTGGGTCGGTGTTGTCATTGCCGGAATCATCGGGATCATCGCCCAGCCATGGAGCCTGTTCGATATATTAAATTCTGTCCTTCTCATTATCGGCGGCATTTTGACTGCCATCGTCGGGATTTTATTCACAGACTATTATATTCTCCGTAAGAGAAGGGTCCATGTTGTTGATTTATATGAAATGAACGGCCAATTCAAGTATTGGAAAGGAATAAATGTTGCTGGCTTCATAGCATGGATCATTGGCGGTACAGCAGCCAATCTATTGCCGGCCTATTCCTCGCTTGTCGGATTCGCTGTCGGCGCCCTCGTTTATTATGTGCTGGCGAAATATTGGTGGTTCAATAAATACCCGCAGGCTGAAATTGACGATCCGAGTGATGAGAAGTATTTGGGAATCACAGCCGGAAGGGATTGGAAAATAGACGAAGAAGAGCCTGAAATCTTAACGGAGCCAATCGCTGTTTCTAAGTAATTATTGAGAGGAGCATACAAATGTCGGATTACCAACAATTTTTGGAGGAGAAAAACCAGATTGACACGTTGCTGGCTAATGGTTTTTCCATTCGGTATATCACTGAAAATCTGAGCGGCGCTTTTTTGGAATTCAAAATGGAAGCCTTGGATGGGTCATCGGTTACAGAAACGGTGCATATTCTTACAGCTGAGGGAAGGAAGTACTTCTCTGTAAAATACATTGAGCAGCAAGCAGCCTTGCACTAAAGGAATTCGCGGTTTAAGAAGATAAAGGGAGTGAATCGGTTGGAGGGACAAAAACTTTTAATAAATGGACAGAGGCTGCACGATACGCTTGAGGCATTTGCCGATTTCGGCAGAACGGCTAATAACGGGGTGACACGGCTTGCGTTATCCGAGGAAGACCGGCAGGTACGCGATTACTTTTGCCGATGCTGCAAGGATCTGGGGATGGAAGTGGATTTTGATGACATTGGGAATATATATGCCACCCTGCCAGGGAAGGAAGAGAAGCCCCCAATCCTTCTCGGCTCCCATTTGGATTCCGTCAAAAAGGGTGGCCGGTTTGATGGTGTGCTGGGGGTTGTTGCCGGGCTGGAGGTTGTGCGTACACTAGTGGAAAATAATGTGGTTCCCCGTATTCCGATAACCATCGTCAACTTCACGAATGAAGAAGGAGCCCGGTTTGAACCTTCAATGATGTCGTCCGGAATCCTTTCCGGAAAGTTCGATAAACAAGAAATGTTCGCAAAGAAAGATACTGGCGGAATCATGTTTGGAGAAGCTCTGCAAGCCATCGGCTACGATGGGAAAGAGGAGGCCAGGCTGAAGGAAGCGAGCGCATTTCTTGAGCTTCATATTGAACAAGGCCCGATCCTCGAACAGGAATCATTATCGATCGGAGTGGTTGAGTGTGTTGTCGGCATGGTCTGCTATGAGTGGGAAATACTTGGGGAGTCGGATCACGCAGGCACAACCCCGATGACTATGAGGAAGGATGCCCTGTTCACGGCTGCTGACATTATGATGGAGCTTCGGAAAGAACTGTCTAAATTGGATAAAGAACTGGTCTTCACAATGGGCAGGTTGAATGTGGAACCGAATATCCATACCGTCATTCCGAACAAGGCCGTTTTCTCGCTGGAAGCACGCCATAAAGACCCGGAAGTCATCCGGCAGGTTGAGGAAATCATAGCTTCTGTCAAAGAATCTTTCAGCGGAAAAGACTGCAGTGTCACAAACCGGAAATTATGGGGCCGTTCAACCGTCATGTTTGATGAACAGTTATGCGGCGTACTGGAGAAGTCCGCGCGTTCATTAGGGTATTCCTATAAGCGAATGGTTAGCGGTGCAGGGCATGATGCCCAATTCATAGCGTCTTTCGTTCCGACAGCTATGGTATTTGTACCGAGCATCAACGGGAAAAGCCATGCAGAAGTGGAACTAACCGAATGGGAGGATTGCGAAAGAGGCGTGAATGTAATATTGGAGGCAGTGATGGAGCTGCAATCTGAATAAAATGATGAAATCGGGTATTTGCCATAAGGGCAATGCCCGATTTGCCTTATCCTCTCTCAGATATGAAACGGGAAACAGCGGATGTCATAGTGTCAATTGATGCGAATATATATTTGCCAAACAGGGTGGGAGTGGATGGAATGAACGGATATAGCAGTGTGGCGGATCTTCTTACAAGACGGCATTTTCAAAACACCGATATCATTGCCGGTGAAGCAGGATTGAACAGGGTTGTGAAATGGGTTCATATAGTAGAGGTTACAAATATACGGAATCTGTTGAAGGGAGAAGAGTTGATTCTGTCGACCTGCGTGGCATGGGCAAAAAATGAAGAAATTTTCATTTCGATGATCAAGCAGCTGATTGAGGCTAATGCAGCCGGTTTATGCATAGAAATCGGGACTTATACATCCGCTATCCCGGATGAAGCCATCAGGATCGCTGACGAGCATCTATTCCCAATAATCCTTTTCCGGGAGGAAGTGTCATTCGTAGAAATAACGCAGGATATCCATACATTTCTTATAAATCAGCAGCATCAGATGATATCGGATTTGGAATATTATTCACAAACCTTGCATAAAAAACTGCTTGGGATTGAATATCCGGATGAAATATTGGCATTCATGCACCGATCGATCCAGGTTCAGGTCATGCTCATTTTCTAGAACGGAGACATCTTAATAGAACCTGAACAAAAACAGAAAGATAAAGAGCTGCTTCTGTATAAGTGGCGGATGAAAAAAACTGTAAGCACTGAAGTCAATGGCTGTCAGATGGCCTCGATACCGATTGATCTATTGGGAAACACTTATGCAGAATTGGTCATCATCTCGGCAGAAAGGCCTCTCCATGAGTATGATCATTTAATCATGGACCGGACAGCAACAGCATTGGCCCAATTCTTCATGCGTGAAATGTACGTAACGGAAAAAAGGAGAACAGAAGAATCCGAGGCGATTACAGGCTGGCTTGATGGCAACCTTGATGAAACAAGTGCCCATGAATATCTTTCGTTCTATTTATCTTCCGTCAAACCGAATGGTTCTGTTGTTTGTTTGCTGAAATTTCCTGCTGAAATCCCTGACCTCACTTATTTCAAGCTCTATTTCCGCTCGATTTTTGAGCAAAGGGGAATCCGGTATTTAGCTATGGAGAAGAAAAATGTGATGACATTGCTGCTTTTTGATGAGAGAGATCAAGACACTTGGAAAATTAGAATAGAAGATGGTTTTGAGATACTGTTCAAGAACGGCTGGAAACTGAATCAGCAGGATATACCACTCATCGGCATCGGCAAATATTTTGAAGGCGTGTACCGTATTCCGCGAAGCTATCAAACGGCGAAAGAGACAATGAGGATTCGTGAGCACATGTACGATAGCAATCTCGTCTGCTTCTACGACAATGTTCATTTATACAGGATGATCGCACAGCTTCATAGGCAAATGGATCTTCGCGAACAGGCAGAA
>CAKQBC010000293.1 GCA_934215995.1 uncultured Bacillus sp.
GGCTCCGTCACCGCGAACACCACCATGTGTGCGCTTGAGCTGGACGACGAGGGCAAGATCGTCAGCGTCAGCTTTGATATCGCCCAGAATAAGATTGGCTTTGACGCTGCCGGTGCGCTGACCACCGACCTGGCTGCTGAGCATCCTTATCCTTATCAATATTTCTCTTGCCCTAATTGTGCTGCTGATGACAATGAATATGAGGGAGCCTCTTGAATTCTCTATTTTCCCCTCTTTGCTGCTGTTATTGACCCTGTATCGTTTGGGACTGAATGTGTCAACAACACGGGCGATCTTGACCCATGGGGAAGCCGGGGGTGTTGTTGAGACATTTGGTACATTTGTTGTCGGCGGGAATGTATTGGTCGGAATGGTAGTCTTCCTTATTTTGATCATTATCCAATTCATCGTCATAACAAAGGGTTCTGAACGTGTGTCCGAAGTAGCTGCCCGTTTTACTTTAGATGCCATGCCGGGTAAACAAATGAGCATAGATGCTGATTTGAATGCCGGATTGATATCTGAAAAGGAAGCAAGGGAGCGCCGTGAGAAGATTAGCAGGGAAGCTGATTTTTATGGTTCCATGGACGGGGCCAGCAAATTCGTAAAAGGGGATGCCATTGCCGGAATCATCATTGTATTGATCAACCTGATTTTCGGCATCATAATCGGTTCTACACAGCTTGGATTAAGCATCGGGGAAGCGGCGACTCATTTTTCACTGCTGACAGTCGGGGATGGGATTGTATCCCAAGTGCCTGCGCTGCTTATTTCGACAGCTACAGGCATTGTCGTCACAAGGGCTACATCGACAGGGAATCTCGGTTCGGACATTACGAGCCAGCTTTTTGCTTATCCGAAGATGATGTATGTCACGGGCGGGACCATTATGCTTCTCGGGCTGCTTACGCCGATCAGCGACTTATATACGATGCCGATCGCCCTTGCGTTGATCGGAGGGGGCTATATGATGGGACGGGCGCCTAAAGAGCCCGATGAAGAAGAGCTGCAGACACTTGAAGAGGAACTGCAGACGGATGAGATGAAAAGCCCTGAAAGTGTCGTCAACCTGTTGAATGTCGATCCGATCGAATTTGAATTCGGATACGGATTAATCCCTTTGGCTGACGCAAATCAAGGAGGGGATCTGCTCGATCGGGTTGTTATGATCCGCAGGCAGCTGGCCATTGAAATGGGGCTGGTTATTCCTGTAGTAAGGATCAGGGATAACATTCAGTTGAATCCAAATGAATACAGGCTGAAAATCAAGGGAAATGAGCTGGCAAGGGGTGAATTGCTGCTTGATCATTACCTGGCCATGAGCCCGGGTGCAGAAGATGATGGCATCGTGGAAGGGATTGATACGATCGAGCCTTCATTCGGACTCCCGGCCAAATGGATCGGCGAGGATATGAAGGATCAGGCTGAAATGCTCGGATATACCGTTGTCGATCCACCAAGCGTTGTTTCCACTCACATAACGGAAGTGATAAAAGCGAATGCCCATATCTTGATCGGAAGGCAGGAAACGAAACAATTGATCGATCACCTGAATGAAACATCTCCAATATTGGTGGAGGAAGTAACACCGAATCCTTTGTCGGTGGGCGATATCCAAAAGGTGCTTGCCAAGCTGCTGAAAGAGAATATATCGATCCGGAACCTGCCTGTCATTTTCGAGACGCTGGCTGACTACGGCAAGCTTTCATCCGATCCGGATCTCCTTGCTGAGTATGTCCGCCAGAATCTGGCCCGGCAGATCACACAGCAGTATTTGAATGGTGAATCCAGCCTGAAGGTGCTGACGGTTTCGGGCAAGGTAGAGAAAATGGTGGCGGACAGTGTGCAACAGACGGAGCACGGCAACTATCTTTCCATGGATCCGAATGATACGCAAGCGATTCTGACTTCCCTTGCATCGAAATTGGAGGAATTGGCATTAATGGACCAGTCACCTGTTGTGCTTTGTTCTCCAGCTGTACGAATGTATATCCGGCAGCTGACAGAAAGGTATTTCCCGAATGTGCCGATCCTTTCCTATAACGAATTGGAAGCGGACGTTGAAATCCAAAGTGTTGGGGTGGTGAATGCAAACTGATGAAAATAAAAAAATACCAGGCTGCATCCATATCGGAAGCAATGGAGCAAATAAGGATGGAATTGGGGAAAGACGCCGTCATACTTAATTCCAAAGTCGTCTTTTCAGGGGGGATTTTAGGCTTTTTCAAAAAAAAGCGCATAGAGGTAATCGCTGCTGCAGACCAGGAATCCCCGCAAATTCCAGTCCGTAAAGAAAAACAGGGTAAAGCCGTTGGCGGCCAAACATCAAAGCGGCAGCCACTCCCCGAAAATGTCCGGCAGGAAAAGGCTGATAAGCCTGCTGATCGCAAACAGGATACAGAGATAAAGCAAGCGAAAGATAATGAGATTCTGAAAGAATTGGACGAACTGAAAAGGCTGGTAGGGAGCATGAGACTGTCCAAAGAAACGCCGATGCCTGCACCAATTGCCGAGATTGTAGCTCACCTGAAAAGCCATGGGGTAAATGAAGCAGCTGTACAAGAAGTGAAACAGAATCTCTCCTCCGGTCTTGGAGAAAAAGAGATGAACCACTCTGAAGCGATCTCCATTACAAGCGGTCTCCTAGCGGCTATGCTTCCTGCGAAAGCTGCGGGCATGCCTGAAAAAAAATTCATCAATGTCGTGGGTCCTACGGGAGTAGGGAAAACAACGACATTGGCGAAACTGGCTGCTGCAAGTTCTTTGAAGCACCATAAGAAGGTTGCGTTCATCACTACCGATACGTACCGAATTGCAGCTATAGAACAGTTGAAAACGTACGCCAATATTCTTAATGTACCGATCGAGGTTGCCTATAACGTCGAAGATTTTAAAAAAGCTTGTGAACAATTTTCACACTATGACCATGTTTTCATTGATACTGCAGGACGCAACTTCCGGAATAAGGAATACGTGGAAGACTTGAAGTCTATCATTTCTTTTAATGACGAGATGGAAACATATCTTGTCCTTTCCTTAACAAGCAAGCAGCAGGATATGGAAGCGATCTACAGACAGTTTTCCTCATTGCCGGTCTCCTATTTCATTTTTACAAAACTGGATGAGACATCATCTTATGGAGCGATGTTCAATATGGCGGTTACATATCAGACAAATATTGCTTTTGCGACCAATGGCCAAAATGTACCGGATGATTTGATTGAGGCAAGCCCTCAAAAAATAGTCCGATTGATAATGGGAGATTTATTGAATGAAAGATCAAGCTGAACAATTAAGAAACCGAATTCATAGGGAAAGACAGAGGGCAGCGAGGACAATTGCGGTGGCCAGCGGAAAAGGCGGCGTCGGAAAAACGAACTTTTCGTTAAATTTTTCCATTGTTTTAGCCAAAAATGGGAAACGAGTGTTACTATTTGATATGGATATCGGCATGGGTAATATTGACATTTTGATGGGGCGTATTACCCGTTCGACGATGGTTGATTTCTTTCAGGAGGGACTGGCCTTGAAAGACCTTATTTCTAATGGTCCTGAAGGTGTTTCCTTCATCAGCGGCGGGTCAGGTGTGGGTGACCTGCTTGCTATGGAAGACCGCCAGCATAAGCGGTTCCTGTCTGAATTGTCCGCACTGCAGAAAGAGTATGACTACATATTGTTTGATATGGGTGCGGGGATTTCCGACGCATTGGCGAGGTTTATCC
>CAKQBC010000294.1 GCA_934215995.1 uncultured Bacillus sp.
GACCGAGTCGGAAGGAGAAGTGGCTGTCCAAAGGATAAAAGGGAAGGCTGCAGGCGATGTCACGCTCACTTTCAGCGATGGGCGTACCGGGGATGAAACCGACCTGAAACGGATTTTGCAGGGACTGGACAAGCGCACGTTCCAATCGATTTTCTCCTTTGACCTGCAAGGCATTTCAGACATCCACAACCTGAATGAAAAAGAAGTGAGCGCCTATCTTTTTTCTGCCGGGCTGGTCGGCAATGATGGGCTGCTGAAGGCAGAGAAATACTTGCAGGATGAGATGGATAAACTTTTCAAGCCGAAAGGGCGAACCCAAAAAGTTAATAAAATGCTGTCATCCATCAAGCAATCGGCTGAGAAGCTGAAAGGCGCTGAAGCTGAACAGGGCACATATACCAATCTGCTTGATGTACATAAACAGCTGATGGAAGAAAAGAATGCCCTCGAGGCAACGGTTGCCGATTTGGAGCAGGAAATTGCCTATTCCCAGAATTACTTGGCAATCGAACCGCTGCTGGCTGAAAAAGAAGAGCTGCAGGACCGGCTTGCAAAACTCCAGAACCTGCCGGCATTGCCGGGGATTGAGGAACAGCTGAAACAGCTTAATGAAGCGAGCCTGCCTGTCGATATGTCGATCAGCTCACTGGAATCCCAGCTGCAGGCCATTAAATCCAAAATGGGGTCTGTCATGGTTGATGAAGCGTTTCTTTGCCAAAAAGATGCCATCATGGCTGCAATCGACCAAACAGCCGTAATCGACAGCCTTGAGGCAGAGAAACAAAGCATAAAGCATCAAATTAAACAAAAAGAAACAGAGATCAGGCGGCATAAGGATTTCGCACATATTACGCAATCAGATGCTGAAATTCTGCAAATGGATACAAGCTCCCAGAAAAAGGAGCATATCTCCCGGCTGGACCGTATGTATCAGAAGCTTATGAATGACCGCTCCCATCTGGAGGAAAAGCAGGAGTCCGCAAGGCGGGGGCTGCTTGAAACCAATCAAAGAATGGGCTTTCTTCAGGATTCGCTTTTGCCAATAGAGAAAAGGGAAGCGATTGAACGGAAAGTGAATATCAACCAAACGGTGCGAGAAGCCGAATGGGAAGCCAAGCATATAAACGAAACAATCGCAAACCTTGAACAAAGGATCCGGACGGCTGCTGAACAAGAAAAACGGGAGCAAAAAAGCAGGAAGATGCTTCTGGGAACTGTGGCTGCGATCAGTATCCTCGGCATGCTGCTATGCGTCCTTTTTAATCAGCTTGCCCTTCTGCCTGTATGCCTCATCGGTGCCGGGGCAGCCATCTGGATGTTCTTAAAGGCGAAGCCAGCCTCCCTTTCTTCCGATCTTGAAAAAGAGCTTCAAGGATACAAGGAAAAGAAAGCCGGGCTGATGAGGGATTTGCCTGCCATGAAAGAAGGCGGTTCATTCGCTGCCGAAGCTGATTTGCTAAGGCGTGATGAAGAATCCAGGCAGCAGCTCCAGCTGGCAGCAATCAGGAAAAAAGAATTTGAGGATAGCTTTCATGCTTCCGTAGATTCGTTTGAAAAGTGGGAAGCGGAATATTTGTCATATGGGCAAGCTGTATCAGGATTGCTGCTCGAATGGGGCCTTCAGCTGAAAGAGGCTTCCGCAAGCCAGCTGATGGGCATTTACGAGACGCTTACGGCATTAAAACAAGCCATTTATGAACATAGGCATCTCCTTGAAAAGCTTACTGAGACCGATCACCAAATGGCGAAAATCACCGAAAGGGTCGTCCATTTGGCCGGCCGGTTCGGAAGGCCGGATCCGGAGTCCGTCCAGGATGCTGTGCTCTACCTGAAGAATATGACCAGGTATAATGAACGAAATGCCGATCTTCTTAAGCAATATGAGGAGTCTATCGGCCAAATAAGCAATCAATTGAACGAACAAAAAGGAAAACAGGCGCATATACGTAAACAGTTGGAACAGCTGCTTAAAGAGGCTGGATGCGAGGATGAAACGGAGCTGCTTGAGCTTGCCTGCGCCTTAAAAGATAAAGAAGAGGCTGTCACGAGAATTGCGGTTATTGGCCGCCAGCTTCTGCCTTATCAGGTTTATATCGAAAAGGCGTTAGGGCAAAAAGAAGTCATTAACGCCTATACTATCCAAAAACTTGAGGCTGATTTGAAGGCGAATAAAGAAACGCTCCAGCATACAATTGAGCGGATGGCTGAAATAAAACATAGAATCATGCAGCTTGAGGGCGGGGGAACCTTTGATGAATTGTCCTTCCGGTTCCATGCTGAAAAATCGGCCTTGAATGAAGAAGCCAAAGGGTGGGCCAAGCTTGCTCTCGCTAAACATATGCTTCAGAAAGTAATGGATGAATACAGGAACACCAAGTTTCCGGCCATTCTTCAAACGGCGGGGCAGCATGTTGGTGAAATAACGGATGGACGCTACACGAGGATTTACTGGGAGGATGAATCCGGCAGCCTGAAGCTTCAAAGGCGTGACGGAACCATTTTTGACGTGAAAGAAGTGAGCAGGGGAACGCAGGAGGCTGTCTATGTGGCACTTCGCCTATCCCTGGCGGAGAATTCCTATCCCGAGGAGCCTATGCCGATCATCATTGACGATAGCTTTGTCAATTTTGATATAGAACGGCTGCGGCGGGTGTCGGCGATCCTTGAGCGGATCGGGAAGACGCGCCAAATCATTTATTTCACATGCCATGAATATATGCTGGGAGTCTTTAAGACGGATACAGTCACTGCGCTGAGCGAGAAGGCGGAAGTTAAGTGAAACGGGCAATCAGCTGTGGAACCCCGCTGATTGCCGGCAGATCCATTCGGATGTACTGAGTAAATAATTGGTTTTTATTTACGGTATAGCTCCTATACGCTTACAATATATATCAGATACAGATGCACCGGAAAATCCAGGCAATGGTATGCCTGACTGGGTGTAAAGTGAAAAAGCCAAAAGAAATGGGTGGGGAAATGGGCGATACTAATTATTTTTATAATACAGTTCCAATCACATATAGCTGCAGTGAAGAGGACAGGAAAAAGATATTGGGCGAGTTTCCGGCACCGGTTCTGCCTGACTCGGAGGAAACCTTCTCATTAGAGAATGAGACGGCAGGAAACACGGTCAGGGCAGTCCTTCTCCTGAATGAATTTTCTGTTGAGGTCACCAAAACGGGGAAACAATACTTAAAAATGCGGTTCAGCAACACGAATGGCTCTTACAATACAAAAATGTGGGATAACCAGGGCGAGGTAGAAACCTATGTGCCGCTGCTTGAAGAATTTACGGTCTTTAAGGTGGACGGAAGGGTCGATGATTACCGGGGCCATAAATCAATCACAATCACTCGTATGACGCCTTATAAAGACAAGGTCGATCCTTTTTCGCTGCTGGCTTATTCGAAGCAGGACATGGAAGCACTCACGCTTGAGCTGTTTTCCTATTTGAATGAACTGGAGCAGCCATATAAGGATATCACACTTGCCGCCATGCGCCGTTTTTGGAAGCAATTTTCCATCCGTCCTGCGGCGAAGGGATTTCACCATAATTATTTAGGCGGCTTGCTGAAGCATACGGTCGGCCTGATGCGCTTTGCCCGTTTTATCCTCATTAATGAGGCCAACCCTTATGAAGGGGTCATCAAGCTGATTAATGTGGTCGAGAAAGCACATAAGAAAGAAATTTGGGAGCAGTTGAAAACGGAAAATATTGCAC
>CAKQBC010000295.1 GCA_934215995.1 uncultured Bacillus sp.
GATGAAGGTTCCCTTTATCTATTATCGTGTTGGGCCAGCAGTTCTGCAGCCGGAATATCCAAAACCGTGGAAATCTTTAAGACTGTATCCAGTTTCGGCGAACTGATCCCGTTTTCGTAGTTTTCAATTGTTTTCGTGCCGCAACGGACTTTTACGGCCAGTTGTTCCTGGCTTAAATTCTTTTCTTCTCTGAATCTTCTGATATTTACCCCTATTTGAGACATACTATCCCCTCCTGAATCGTTTTATCTAAGTACATTATAACAGTATGCCGCTTAATCTGTACCTGAAACCATTGAACATTTCGTGTTCATATGTGCCATCGTGCATCCCTGCCAAATGCCTGGGCGGATGTAAGACTTTGATATATATCCGGAAATATGCTATAATACTTAATTGTGTAAAAATGATGAAAATAATTCAGTAATATAGGAGTGTTTATATGTCTTCAAAATTCGAAGTCGGCGCGGTTTTAACAGGTAAAGTAAAAGGAATTCAACCATACGGTGCATTCGTTGCGCTTGATGAAAATACACAAGGATTGGTTCACATTTCCGAAGTGACACATGGCTTTGTAAAAGACGTGAATGATTATCTGAAAATTGGTGATGAAGTAACAGTCAAAGTTTTATCAGTGGACGAAGCTGCCGGCAAAATCAGCCTGTCAATCCGTGCTACTGAAGAAGCTCCGGCTCCACAGGAACGCCCGAAACAAGCGCCTAAAAAGCGTCAGGCTTCCGTTACTGCAACTTCTGCACCTGAAGAAGGATTCAATACTCTAAAAGATAAACTTCAAGAGTGGATTGAGCAATCAGAAAGACAAGATTTGATTAAAAAATAATGACGAAGAAAGGCTGGCCGGATCGTTCCGGCCAGCCTTTTTTGCTGGAATTGCAACTCAGAAATCCCCCTGCACCGATAGTCTTCCTTTTCGCATGGATTTGCAGGGGCTGAAAATAAACAAAATTCTTTCTTTTTTTAGTTTATATGGTATCTTTAAGGTGTAAAGAAAAAGTTAGAGTGCCTTTTTGTAAGCGCTTAACCACTTTATTTCAGATTGCATAGCTGTGAATAGGTGAGTAGGGGGGATGTTTTGCCGGCTCTTTTGGCTGACTATTTTTTATTCATTAAATTTTTGGCTAATGCTGAATATTTAACCATTATATGCTCGAATTGCGCTATAATAGATTGGTGGAAAAACGGATGCCGGCCTTGTTTGCCGGAGGATTCCAGCCGGTTTTTCCAGTAAGCCGTAAGGAAAGGGGATGCAAGCATCGTGATAACAGAAGGAAAAACGAAACAACTAATTGAGCAGACTGAGCGATATGGGGCTAATAACTATCTTCCTCTTCCTATCGTTATATCAGAAGCTGAAGGTGTATGGGTAAGAGATCCGGAAGGCAATAAATATATGGACATGCTCAGTGCTTATTCTGCCGTCAATCAGGGACACCGTCATCCGAAAATCATTGAAGCATTAAAAAAGCAGGCTGACCGGGTTACCCTGACTTCAAGGGCGTTTCACAACGACCTTTTGGGACCTTGGTATGAAAAGGTGTGCAAGCTTACAGGCAAAGAGATGGCGCTTCCTATGAATACAGGGGCCGAAGCTGTCGAAACGGCTGTTAAAGCCGCAAGGCGCTGGGCTTACGATGTGAAAGGCGTCGAAGAGAATAAAGCAGAAATCATTGCTTGTTCCGGCAATTTCCATGGCCGTACGATGGCTGCTGTGTCATTGTCATCAGAAGCTGAATATAAACGCGGGTTTGGCCCGTTGCTGCCAGGCATTAAATTGGTTTCTTACGGTGACATTGATTCTCTTAAAGATGCAATCACAGAAAACACTGCGGCATTCCTGATCGAACCGATTCAGGGAGAGGCAGGTATCATTATCCCGGAAGAGGGATACCTGAAAGCTGCCTATGAGCTTTGCAAGGAACATAATGTTCTCTTCATAGCGGATGAAATCCAATCAGGGCTGGCCCGTTCAGGAAAGATGTTTGCCATTGATTGGGATGGAGTAGTGCCTGATATGTATATTTTAGGAAAAGCGCTTGGGGGAGGGGTTTTCCCGATTTCCTGTGTGGTTGCTGACAAGGATGTCCTCGGGGTATTCAATCCTGGTTCCCACGGGTCGACATTCGGGGGCAATCCGATGGCGTGCGCAGTATCCATTGCAGCGCTGGAAGTGCTTGAGGAAGAAAACCTGGCCGAGCGTTCATTGGAGCTTGGGGACTATTTCCTCGGAAAACTAAAAGAAATCAAGAACCCTATGATCAAAGAGGTGAGGGGCCGGGGGCTCTTCATCGGAGTGGAGCTGGCAGAGCCGGCACGCAAGTACTGTGAACAGTTAAAAGATGAAGGACTGCTTTGCAAAGAGACGCATGATACAGTCATCCGCTTTGCACCGCCGCTTGTCATCACAAAAGAAGAACTGGATTGGGCTATCGAAAGAATTCAAAAAGTATTAGCGTAACAAAGGAGAATGTGAGAAAAAATGGGAGCATCAGGTACGACTGATCAAAAAGTTGAACAAAAACAAGAAGAAGCTTTGAATTTATTAACCTCAACACAGACAGTTATTCATGAAGCATTGAATAAGCTTGGATTTTCCGATGAAGTATATGAGCTGTTGAAGGAGCCTTTACGGATGATGACCGTCAGAATGCCGGTCAGGATGGATGATGGAAGCATCAAAGTTTTCACTGGTTACAGGGCGCAGCATAATGATGCGGTCGGACCGACCAAAGGGGGAGTGCGTTTCCACCCGGATGTCAATGAGGATGAAGTGAAGGCACTATCAATGTGGATGAGCTTAAAATGCGGAATTGTCGACTTGCCATACGGAGGCGGCAAGGGAGGCATCATCTGTGATCCAAGGACAATGTCCATGGGTGAGCTGGAAAGGCTGAGCAGGGCTTATGTAAGGGCCATCAGCCAAATAGTGGGGCCAACCAAAGATATACCGGCGCCGGATGTGTATACTAACTCTCAAATCATGGCATGGATGATGGATGAATACAGCCGCTTGCGTGAATACGATTCTCCGGGATTCATTACAGGCAAGCCTCTTGTCCTGGGCGGATCGCAAGGCCGTGAAAAGGCAACTGCCCAAGGGGTGACCATCTGCATTAAAGAAGCAGCTAAGCGTAAAGGGATTGATATTAAAGGAGCAAAAGTCATTGTGCAAGGATTCGGGAATGCAGGAAGCTTCCTGGCTAAGTTCATGCATGATGCCGGTGCGGTAGTTGTCGGCATTTCAGATGCATACGGGGCTCTTTACAATGCAAACGGCCTCGATATCGACTATTTGCTTGACCGCCGCGACAGCTTCGGAACAGTTACAACATTGTTCGAAAATACAATCACGAATGCCGAACTGCTTGAGCGCGAGTGTGATATCCTGGTTCCTGCTGCCATCTCAAACCAAATCACAGTTGATAATGCCCATAACATAAAGGCGCCAATTGTCGTTGAGGCAGCAAATGGCCCGACGACGTTGGAAGCGACGAAAATCCTTACCGACAGAGGCATCATCCTGGTCCCTGACGTACTTGCCAGTGCGGGAGGCGTTACTGTATCCTACTTTGAATGGGTACAAAACAACCAAGGGTATTATTGGTCGGAAGAAGAGGTTAATGAAAAACTTGAAAAGGTTCTTGTTCAGGCTTTTGAAAATGTGTATCAACTTTCCCAGTCT
>CAKQBC010000296.1 GCA_934215995.1 uncultured Bacillus sp.
CCCTTATCTTTTGCAGATACCCCGTTATATTTATATTGCTTCAGCGTCTGCTCTTCACTTATTCGGCGGGGCAGCGTCTCCATTGTTGTGATTAATGTATCCAGCTTCGATTCGATCCGGTAAAGCAAATACATTGTAACAACAATCGGAAACCCTACATCACTGATAAGCTGAACTGCATATTCCATGATCCGTCCTCCTTCCGTCCATCATCCTCTTACTCTCTTATTCTCATATTTTAGTAAAAAAAGCCCGCATCCGATGAATATCCAAGAAAACCCCAGGAAATCATGCTGCACATGACCCCCTGAGGCTCTTTCCTACTGCATGCTGTAAGTGTCAACTGTTCTTTCAACAATCCTTACTTCTTTTTTCGCTGCTGGCTTGCCGCTTATCGCCGAGAATGCTCCCTCTGCAATAATTGTATCCATTGCTGCTTTTGCAGCCTCCATATCAACCGGTTCTTTCGGATTGTCCAAAGAAATCACGGTCGATTTGTTCTGGTCTGTCACAAATACCAGCTCCATTGTTTTTGTTGTGCCCATCGTTTTTCACCCCCCTCCCAGAACATAAGCCATTTGAAACATTAGTCTTCTAGAGTCTGTACAATTTGCTGTTCAATTGTGACCAGCGGCAAAGCCTGCAGTCCTGCCAGCGCTTTCCCTGTTGCCAGCAATTGCTCAGGTGTGCCTGCAGCATCAATATTGCTGAATGATTTTTTCTTGATGATCGGTGATCCGTCCTTCTCCAGGCCGTCCTGAAGACATAATCTCAATTGCTTTGATATGATTGTTTGTGTCGCCATTTTTCTCACCTCCTTCGTCTTTGTTATATACTGGGAGACAAGAAAAGTAGCGTCAGGAAAAAGAAAATAGGAGGAGTGGATTCCATGGTTTATTTTTTGTTCGCTTGTATGATCCTCTTGTTTGCCTTATTCTTGCTTCCGAACAGAAAAAGCAAGCATTCTGAAGCACCCGCCCCTCTCCGGCCTTGGATTATTGCGCATCGCGGGGCTTCCGGCCAATACCCGGAAAATACATACGCCGCCTTTGATGCAGCCATTGAATTCGGGGCAGATTTTTTGGAGTTGGACCTGCAATTGACAAAGGATGGGCAACTGGCTGTCATCCATGACTCCACTCTGGATCGAACAACAAATGGAAAAGGCGACGTATCAAGATACACATTGGAGGAACTTCAGGCATTTGATGCCGGTTCATGGAAGGACAGCCGATTTAAAGGGGAACGGATCCCTATCTTCAAAGATGTTCTGCAAAAGTACAGCACGGAAATAGGGATCCTGATTGAAGTAAAGCCAACTGAGTACTTAGAGAAACTTGCCGGTGAATTGGCAAAACTGCTGGCTGAAAATCTGAATGCCAAAAGCAGGCAAATAATCGTGCAAAGTTTTGATGAGGCTTTTTTAATGGAATTCAAAAGAAGGATGCCAAGCATTCCATTAGGTATCCTCATCCGCCATCAAACCAATGGAATCAAAAGGCAAACCATCCGCAGGCTGGCAGGCGAATATTCATACATTAATCCAAAAATAACAATGGCCGATGCTAAACTGATCAATGATATTAAAGCAGAAAACGCCAAATGCCTGATTTGGACCGTCAACAGCAAAAAAAGGGGACAAGCCATACTGTCCCTGAATCCTGCTGGCATCATTACGAATAACCCTGAATGGTTCAACTAGGTTCTGCTATGCGTAAACAAGTGAAAAAGGGCAATGAAAGGAGAAACCATTTTCGGCCCTCTATTTCATTGCCCTCGCTAAGCCATGCCATATATAAACAGCACGGTCTGCCCGTGCGACGAAATGCTGCTGCTGCCATCCCATCAGGTCCCGCAGCCTCCGGTCTTCTTTTTTGACAGGGACTATGCCCCGTCCTACCTCAAGCATAATGAGTACTGGATCATGCAAAGATGCTATTGTATCTTTCATAATGCGAAGGATATCCTCATCGTCCTTTTCGCTTCTGATCAGTTCCTCCAGCCAAACCTCGAACCCTTCGAGTATGATGGGTTCCCCCTGTCCTATAACCCCTGCGTCCTCCAGCCTGCATCCGTCATAAGCAGAGAACCATAGGCCTTCTGGGCATTGTTCCCGGACATATTTACGTTTTCCGCTATAAGCGCCTCCAATTACAACCAACAAAAGAATTCATCCCTTTCTTGCTGCTGATGCCTGCGGAATCGGAAACAGATGTGCAGCCGCATACTGAAGCAGACTTTCAAGTCCGTTCAACGACTGCGGCTTTTCCCCGTTTCCTGTTTCGTTTGTTTTCCTGACTGTGCTGACTGCAATCATTTCTAAATCGCTATATGCTAATCCATTTTTCGCAAACAAAGCTGTAACCTGGGCAGTAACAAACATCGCTATGTTCATGAGGTCGGTATCATCCCAGTTTTCTGCGGCCAGCACTCCAATCCTTTTCTGATTCCCTTGTTCAGAAACAATCAGTAAATAATCATCATCAGCCGTTATTTCCCCAGCCCAATCCAATCTCTTGCAGCGGCACCGTTTCCAATTATAGCCAAACAGATAGGCATTGCCGGGAAAAATTGCGGAATAACCCGCCATGTCTGCGCTTCTCCATGAATGTTCCCATGTCAGCCCTTCCCCTTCCTTGCCTGCCGTTATTGTCCGGAAAGCTTCAGAAAATCCAATCTGCCAGCCCTTGCCGATTCTCTGCATCGAAACATAGTCTTTTAATGCAACTGGATATGTGTCCGAATGTACGCCAGGTGTATAAAAGACCTGGCACTTCGGGATGATCGGATGGGCATTGAAATGCATCGGCACGCCGTATACATCGCTGAATAGCTGCTGCACATCATTTGATAGGCCTGTGAATGTACCTTCCAGCACCCCTTTGTTCAGCAACCCTATTTCATCCGCATATAGGGAAGCCAGATTCAGGTCATGCAAAATGGCAAGGATCGTCAAGCCGCATTCTTTCTGCAGTGATTTCATGAGATCAAGCAATTCCATTGTGTGGCGGACATCCAGATGGTTTGTCGGTTCATCAAGGAGAAGGATATCCGGCTCCTGTGCGAGGGCTTTCGCCAAAAGGACCCTCTGCTTCTCTCCCCCGCTCAATGAACCAAACAGCTTATCGCGGAATTCCCAGCAGTTTGTCTGCCTCATGACCCTCTCAACCACTATTTCATCCCCAGGTGCATATTCACGGAACAAGGATGTCTTTTGGTGGGGATAACGTCCGAGCTGGACAATCTCCCGCACTGTAAAGTCTAGGCCGGCCTGATTTTCCTGAGAGAGTACGGCTACTTTCCTCGCAAGCTCTTTCGGTTTGTACTGTTCAAGTTCCTTTCCATCAATGAACACCGATCCATCAAGCAGCCGCAGAACTCCCATCACCAGCCTTATAATTGTCGTTTTGCCGCTGCCGTTCGGGCCCAATAACGCGAAGAACCGGCCCTTCTCTATTTCTAATGAAAGGTTTTTGACAATGGGATCTCCGGAATTATACCCGCCTGTAACGTTTTTCAATGTAATCATGCTCGAATTCCTCCATCCTCATATTTTCTCCCTCTTTTGCCGCTGCTTCACTAGAAGGATGGCAAAGATCGGCGACCCGACTAATGCAGTTACAACACCGATCGGCAATTCACCCGGAGCTATGATCGTTCGCGCTATCAAATCCGCGAGCACGAGATAGCTTCCGC
>CAKQBC010000297.1 GCA_934215995.1 uncultured Bacillus sp.
GTCTATTACACCATACAAAACATGGTCAAAAAGCAAGAAAACACAGATGAATATCTGATGCAGAGAATACAGGCTATAGGCAAAAAAATAGAAGCCGTGAACGTAAACACCAAAGCGGAAAAGGTCCTCGAGATCATCAGGGAAAACGGGGATGAAAAAGTCATCATCTTCACAGAATACCGTGCTACGCAAATGTATCTGCAATGGTATCTGAAACAGCATAATATCACCTCCGTTCCATTCCGCGGCGGTTTTAAGAGAGGAAAAAAGGACTGGATGAAGGAGCTGTTCCAAAACCACGCACAGGTGCTGATCGCCACCGAAGCCGGCGGGGAAGGCATCAATCTTCAGTTCTGCAACATCATCATCAACTTCGATTTGCCATGGAACCCGATGCGGCTTGAACAGCGGATCGGCCGTGTGCACAGGCTTGGGCAGGAAAAGGATGTCATCATCTACAACTTTGCAATCGAAGGAACGGTCGAAGAGCACATCCTGCATCTTTTATACGAAAAGATCGAGCTATTCGAAAAGGTAGTCGGTGAACTTGATGACATCCTGACCAAGCTGGAAATCAGCAATCTCGATGATTATTTGGAGGATGTCGTCCATCAATCGAGGAGTGAAGGGGAAATGAAGATCAAAATGGAAAACCTGACGTCCATGATCAGACTCGCCCAGGAAATGAAGGAGCGTGAGAGCCGTGAAGCAAACTGATATCCATGCATACCTGTCGAAATTTTTCATCGCTACAGGTTGTGAAATCATAGATGACCATCCCGCTTACCTGACGATCCAGCTGAACGAAGACATGGATAAAGCTTTGATGAACCGGCCATTTTATTGGCACTACCTGAAGCAAACGGGAGGCATTCCGAATCCGGCCGTCCTGACGGTCATCACTGATCCCGCTGCAGCCCCGAAGGAACTGAAGGGTGACATTATCCATTTCGGCTCCCCCAGGCTGCATCAGATATTTAGGGTGACAAAAGAAATGGCTGGCTACATCCGTTTGTATGAAAACCGCAGACCTGATGGCGAACGCAACATTGCCTTGCAGCCGTGGCTCGCAGCGAACATTAAGGTTTCCTTTGTCAGTGATCGTAAAAAGGACCTTCTGTTTTCATTGGGGCTTCATCTCTTGTCAGGGACAATCGTCGAGGAATTCCACGGCAGAATGCTTAATTTACAATTGACGCCGAAAATTCCTGATTTCTCTTTCACGCTATCGCCGCTCATCATGCCAAAAAGCGGCATATCAAGGCTTGACCGGTATGTGCGCACATATTTAGCGAAAGAAGACCATGAATGGGCGGAAAACGCAATTACTAAATGGGAAAACGACCTGGCGCTTTTGGAACACTTTTACGAAGGTGATGAGGAGAACGACCATTTCCTGATTGAAAAAGAGGCACTGAAACAGCAATACGAACCGAACATCAACATTTCCATCATAAATGGGGGCATGTTTTACCTAAGCGAACAAGCATTGTAAAAAGAGAGGCAGCCATGAAGGCCGCCTCTCTGCTTACTGCTTCTTTTTGAACATCATCTTAAGCGAAACGGGTAACAGGCCGAACAATTCATTCGAATAATTCTTCTTGTACTTCTCCTGTGGAACAACACGTTTCCGCTCCTCTTTCGGCTGATCAACATAAGTGACGAATTCCTTAGTCAAAAACTTAACAAAATCATTTGTTTTCATAAATAATCACCACTATCTAGTATGGCTGATCAACGGCTTTTTAAACATTCGACAATTTCCCGGGCAATGAAGTCCGGTTTTTTCCCGGTCGTATCAACAATAATCTCCGCTTCTTCGTACAGCCCTTTTCTTTCGTCGAAAACTGATTGAATTTCTCGAATTCTTTTACCACTAAGAAGAGGGCGTGAAGTATCATGCTGAAGCCTTCTCTTTATTTCGTCCATTTCGCATCTCAAATAGATGACAACTCCGTTCTCTTTCATCCAGCGTCTGTTTTCGGGCTTGAGGACCATCCCCCCGCCGGTGATGATGAGAATATTGTCATCGGGCAGCTCCTTCAGCAAATCTGTTTCCAGGCTGCGGAAATACTCCTCGCCATATGTTCCGAAGATTTCGGAAATGCTCATCTTTTCCTGCTCCTCTATCAATCTGTCAGTATCGACTCCCTGCACGCCGAGCTGCTCTGCAAGGATGCTGCCGACAGTTGATTTACCTGAACCCATGAAGCCGGTCAGATACAGTTGTTTCATAATCATGTCCCCTTTTTGTCCGTCCGTTTCGAACTGTTGTTAGTAATATATTATCACCTTGTCATCCGGCAGACTATATTCAAACTGCATTTCCGCCTTCCCTTTCAGATTGCTGTAGCCCTTCAGCTGGATTTTGATGATGTTTTCTGTACGTTCAAACACGTTAAAGCGGACCTCCCCCTGCAGATAAACAAGGGTGCCGCCCTCCCCAGTCCTGCAATCGGGCCCTAATTGATCGAGTGAATCGTAAATGGCGGTCCTCAGCATATAATTCGTCACAAGCTTGCTCCGGATTTCCTTAGAGAATTGCTTTTCTGTAACAAAAGCTTCTGTGCTGGCAGTTATTAAAATAAACAGCATCGCCAATACAAAAAGTACAGGAATCATAATATACCCTTTTTCCCGCTCCAATCATGCTCCCCCTAATCATATAGTGAAAACTCGGCTGTAAACTCCCGGCCCAATGCATCCGTCACGGCCATCACAATGGCATGCTCTTCTTTTGCGATCCGGAATGTATGGACACGCTGAAGCATCACCTCATGGCCGGTTTGGTCGACCCTCCTGCGGATATTCGATCCATATTGCTCAAACGATACGACTCTATCATTCTGGATGATATACAGCTTGTTTGATCTCGTTTCATGGGATACAGCATTGCGGATTTCCCATTGAAGGTCTGTCAGGAATAGTTCCCATTCCATGCAATCCATGCCATTATCAGGAATTGAATGTTTTTGGACAGCCATTACGATTTGCAGGGAAAGACTCGTGACCGTAAAAAAGAGCATAAGCGAAAACAACAGTTCCATAAGAGTAAAACCATTATCATCTTTTAACAATTTCACATACCGACTTATTTTGTTTCTTGCTATTTTCATACGAGACACACCCTTCCATATATTCCGGCTTTATTGGGTGGGGCTTAATGGACGTGATGAAGGTGCCAGCCAGCTCCTTTACCCGCTTATTCTCCTCGATGGGAGCTCCATGCAAATGCCTTTCAAGGTCTTCGAATAATATATGGTAAGCCTTTATTTCCCTTCTTACATCCAGACGGTCCATCTCAATATGAATAAATAATGGCAACAGCACAAGGCTTGCAAACAAAATAATGCTGAATGCCGCCAATGAATCCAACAGCACATACCCTTTTTCAGTATTCACTGAAATAATGCCTTCCCCTCCCAACCAATACTGTGAACTTATAGTTGTATTTCTTTGAGTGGAACGTCCAGCTCCCTGCTTTGGAGACATGTCCGTTTCCCGTATAATAAACCTGTCCATCCAGCGTCGAACCTCTCATTTTTATTGTTGGCGGCACTTTCCTAGTAAACAGGCGATTCGAATTGACCGGATCGACTGCCGTATATGTCTGTTTTTCAAAATCCAGCCTGAAATAAACAATGCTTTGCCGATTGAAGGCATACATCTGCGC
>CAKQBC010000298.1 GCA_934215995.1 uncultured Bacillus sp.
GTGTTCGATTACCCAGTTGTACAAAGGACGTTGGTCCTCGAACTCAAGCGTACAGATGGAATGCGTGATTCCTTCAATCGCATCCTCCAAAGGATGTGCAAAAGCATACATCGGATAAATGCACCATTTATCGCCTGTATTGTGATGGGTTGCATGGGATATGCGGTAAATGACCGGATCGCGCAGATTGATGTTCGGTGAACTCATATCAATCTTGGCACGGAGCACCTTTTCGCCATTTTCGAATTTGCCTTCCTTCATTGCTTCGAATAATTCAAGATTTTCCTCAACTGAACGGTCCCTGAAAGGGCTGTTTTTGCCTGGAGATGTCAATGTCCCTCTATATTCCCGGATTTCATCAGCGGACAGGTCATCGACATAGGCAAGGCCTTTTTGGATCAGAAGAACAGCTTTTTCATACATATAGTCGAAGTAATCCGATGCGAACAATAGGTTGTCCCACTCATAGCCTAGCCATTTCACATCTTCCTGTATGGCTTTTACATATTCGCTGTCTTCTTTCAATGGGTTTGTATCATCGAACCGTAAGTTTGTTTTTCCGCCGAATTCAGCCGCAATCCCGAAGTTTACGAAAATGCTCTTCGCATGGCCGATATGCAGGTAACCGTTCGGTTCAGGCGGAAAACGGGTAATGACTTTGTCGTGTTTGCCTGTTGCCAGGTCTTCTTTCACGATTGTTTTTATGAAATTTTTAGGAGCGTTAGCTGTTGTCTCACTCACTGTATTCAACCTCTTTCGTTCTCTCTGGCCTTTACATTGAATTGAGGGGAGTCGGTCCAATCAATTCAAAGCAAGCCGCATTTTATCAGTAAATATACCATATTGTGCGCGCAGATTATATAAAAAAACCTTTCTTATCCAGAAAACTGAAAAAGAAAGGCCTTTGTTCCAGAAATTAATGCTTATGGTCGTTCGCCCACGCCAAAACCACTGTGCCTTCACCGGAATGGACGGTGATCGTGGCAGTCAATTCAGCGATGGTAGTCTCAAGGGATGGGTATCTTTTCAGCAGTTCGTCCTTGTAATACAGAGCCTTATCCTTTACATTCCCATGCAGGATATAAATCTGTTTGATATCGCTCTTTTGGTAAGCGGCATCAAATAAATCAATCATTCTGTTGAATGCCTTCTTTTCGGATCTCACTTTTTCGAACAGGTCAAACTTCCCTTTATAGATGGTGATGATCGGCTTGATGTTCAATAGATTGCCCAACAGATATTTGGTTCCTGACATCCTTCCGCCTTTATAAAACTGATCGAGGCTTCCGAGAAGCAGGTAGCATTCTGTCTTGTACGCCTCATCGCGCAGGAATTCGGCAACTTCTTTATAGTCCTTGCCTTCATCGATCATTTCCATTCCGATTTCAATCAGCCTTGTGATGCCGACGGACATGGTCAGCGAGTCGACGACTTCAACGGGAAATTCGGCAAGCTCGCCTCCGGCTCTGCAGCTCGATAGAGTTCCGCTTAATTCTCCTGAAACATGGACAGCGATGGCTGCATCATAGTTTTCTTTCTTCAGCTTCTCGAATGTTTCGGCAAATTTTCCGACGGACGGCTGGGATGTTTTCGGAATATCTTTATCCTCGCGGATATTTTTGTATAGCATTTCGGTAGTGAGGTTGATTCCGTCTTCATAGGTTCCGCTCTCGAATGTGATGCTGAGAGGAATTACATACAAATCAGGGTGGTTTTTAAGCTCATCAGGTACATACGCAGTGCTGTCAGTGATCCATGCAATCTTTTTTTTCATAGTATCTATCCTTTAACAAATTATTTCTAATAGGTTTGTGTTTCATAAAGGCCAGGGCAAGATACCCGGAACGATTTTCTATAAAATGTTTATGCTAATAAATTGGCTGTTTCTATTGTACTTCATTTAGGATAAGTTCTCTATTAATTATGCATGGAAATAAAAAATAATAGTGTAATCCTTCACAGAACAGCGAAATTAAGCTGTTTTTTATAGGTTTACCCCATTCTTCCGAGAAAAAATCCCTTATATCCGTCATTTCATTCCCTGAAATTAATCTGAATTTTATGTATAATTAGTAATCAAGAATTTTCCATTAACGGGTGCACCGAAAAAGCATCCGCCATAAGGTAACCAGGGAGGCAAGAGGACATATGAATGAGATGTTTGCCGGGCATTCCGCCAGCTATCAGAATCACTACCGAAATAGAGCAAGACTATTGATCAAATGCCCGGATAAGCCGGGTATTGTGGCTGCTGTATCAGCCTATCTGTATGGGAAAGGGGCCAATATCGTAGAGTCCAGCCAGTATTCATCCGATCCGAATGAAGGGATATTCTTTCTGCGCATGGAATTCGAACTTGACGGCCTCGAAGACAGGAAAGAGGACCTTGAATCGTCCTTTGTGCCGGTCGCAAAGGATTTCGGCATGGAGTATTCCTTCCGTTATGTATCGAAATTGAAAAAGACGGCTATCTTCGTATCGAAGGAGCCGCATTGCCTGCTTGAATTGCTGTGGGAATACCAGAGCGGGGACCTGATGATGGAGATTGCCGTGGTCATCAGCAACCATGAGGATACAAGGGACATTGTAGAGCAGGCGGGCATTCCTTTTTATTATATACCAGCAAACAAAGACATACGCAGACAGGTGGAGGAGGAGCAAATCAGGCTCCTGAAGGAAAAAGAAGTGGATGTCATTGTGCTTGCACGCTATATGCAAATCCTGACGCCTGATTTCGTGGCGGCGTTCCCGAACCAGATCATCAATATCCACCATTCGTTCCTTCCGGCATTCGTCGGGGCGCGTCCTTATGAGCGTGCGTATGAGCGGGGCGTGAAAATCATCGGAGCTACCTCGCACTACGTAACAAATGACTTGGATGAGGGCCCGATCATAGAGCAGGACATAAAGCGGGTGGATCACAGGGACACGGTGGAACGCTTGAAAAAAATCGGCCGTTCGATCGAGCGAAGTGTACTGGCGCGGGCGCTGAAATGGCATTTGGAAGACCGGATCATCGTAGAAAAAAATAAAACGATCCGTTTCTAAAAGGATTGCATGGAGGAGGCTTTGCTTTGCCCTATATAACGTTCATCAGGCATGGCAAGTCCATTGTGGACGACCGGCAGAAAGTGAAAGGCGCAGATATGCGCGGCTGGATCGAGGAATATGACCGTTCCGGCATACATGCACCTTCCCACGATATAAAAGCAGTGCAGGGAATCGGGAAAGAGGAGCCATTCATCCTGTCCAGCAGCCTGAAAAGGGCAGGGGAAACAGCTGTGCAACTATTCGGTCCGGCAACAGTTGAAATGGATTCCATCTTCCGGGAAGCGGATCTTCCTGACCCTCCTAAGCTCTTCTCTTCGGTTCGGATGCCGGCCTCTGGCTGGTGTGCGGTGATGAGAGTGCTTTGGCTTTTCGGATATTCCCGTCATGAAGAGCCTGTCAGCAAAGCGAGGGAAATGGCTTTTGCAGCAGCCGGCCGCCTTCTCGCCCTTTCTGCCGTGCATGAGCACACCGTTCTTGTCGGGCACGGATTCTTTAATCGAATGATTGCCCGTGTCTTGCTGAAAAACGGCTGGAAACCGGAATCAAGGCATGGCAATAAGCACTGGGGCCTGACCACTTACACA
>CAKQBC010000299.1 GCA_934215995.1 uncultured Bacillus sp.
GCGTTGTAAGGGGTTTCCCTCCATCATGGAAACGCTGTTCATAAATGTATCCATCTCTTTTGATGGTGACGACAAGCCACTCCGATAGGGCATTGACGACTGAGGCGCCCACCCCATGCAAGCCACCGCTTGTTTTGTAGCCGCCCTGGCCGAACTTCCCTCCTGCATGAAGGATGGTCAGGATCACTTCCGGTGTCGGTTTGCCGAGCTTATGCATCCCTGTCGGCATACCCCGTCCTTTATCCACCACACTCACGCTATTGTCTTTATGTAAACGGACTGTTATTTGATTCCCGTATCCAGCCAATGCTTCATCGACCGAATTGTCCACGATTTCATACACTAAATGATGGAGGCCCCGCGCATCCGTGCTGCCGATATACATACCCGGACGCTTGCGGACAGCTTCCAGGCCTTCCAGCACCTGTATGGCATCATCATTGTAATCCACTTTTTGTACATTATTTGTAGCCACTAACATTCTCCTTCCACAAGCAAACCTTTCTATCTCTATCTGCTTGAAGTAACGGTAATCCATGTTCATAAAATAAGTATAACACAACAGGAACAAATGTTCCTATATGATATTTCCTATGTAGTCACATGATTCATTGTATCGCTAAAAAGCAATTTCGCAAATAATCAATTTTTATGACATCATCCACATATTGTAAAAAACCGCATAATAAATACCTGATTTGCCCTGTTTTTATACTAGTTAATCATTTCTCTATGCGGCATTTATATACCTTTATTCTTTATTAATTTAAGGCCGCAGACTTTCTACCCGAAATCACTGCATAGAAAAAGGAGCTCATGGACGGCTCCCGGAATAAAAACTATTGTATGACGAGATTGGCTGTTCGGCAACCGTCTATTAATCCTGATCGCAGCCGATTATTTCGTCATTGCATGCTCTACCTTGATGCATCTGTCCATGATGACCGTGTATCCCTTGTCGGACAGATCCTTGAATACTTCTTCATCCACTACGCCCAATTGCGTCCAGAACACATCCGCATCCACCGCTTCAAACTCCTTCGCCAGCCCCGGAAGTGCATCAGATCGCCTGAATACATTGACGATGTCAATATGCTCCTTAATTTCGGAAAGGGAAGGATATGCTTTAATACCAAATACTTCCTTCACCGTAGGATTGACAGGTATGATTTCATAACCGCTATCCATCATTGCTTTTGACACCATATAGGATGTTCGATCAGGATTATTAGATAGACCCACTACAGCGATTTTCTTAGAATCTTTCAGGATATTCCCGATTTGTTCCCTTGAAGGGTTTTCAATAGGCATTCACTATTCCCCGCTTTCATTTCAATTTTTTGCTTTCCCGGCTGTATGTTTCCCTCCCAAGAAAACGGGAATGGAGACACGAATTGCGTATGTAAGAGTCCGACAGCCAGCGAACGTTCGATTGATTCTGCTGAATAATCTGCAAGTTGCTGTCAAGCAGCTTCACTAGCAAGCCCCTACACTTTAGGTTTGCCCGCGCCTGCTTACCCATAAACCTAAATTACGCTAAAACTGGATATTATTCAACTGCGTTTTGGCCCTGTTTTCCAGATTAGGCATGGCATTTTTCTAAACTCATGGTAAAATATAAACACTAGAAAGTGTTTAGAAAGGGCTTTATATATGACGATTTTTTTAGTGATTGTTCTTTCCTATCTATTGGGAAGCATCCCATCCGGCTTATGGATCGGGAAAATATTTTTTGATAAGGACATCCGTCAATACGGCAGCGGAAACCTTGGTGGCACTAACACATTCCGTACCTTGGGCGTAAAGGCCGGTTTGGCAGTGACTATACTGGACGTCCTTAAAGGGACGGCTGCCACATTGTTGCCTGCGGCATTTGGGATCAGCGCTGAATTGCACCCGCTGTTTGCAGGGACAATTGCGGTTGTAGGGCATATGTTCCCTATTTTCGCAGGTTTCCGCGGAGGTAAAGCGGTCGCGACATCCGGAGGAGTCGTTCTTGGGTATGCACCCTTGTTATTCCTTCTCATTTTCCTTACGTTCTTCCTGGCACTCTACATAACTAAGTATGTCTCATTGTCAAGTATGATTACAGCGGTTATCGCATTGGTGCTATCGTTTTTCATGCAGAGAGGCGACGGAATCGATATTCCGCTGGTCATCGTCATTGCGTGCCTTGCCCTGTTCATCATTTATCGCCACAGAGCGAACATCGGCAGGATTAAACAGGGAACCGAACCGAAAGTAAAATGGCTTTCAAGAAAGAAGACTGGCTGACTGCCGGCCTTCTTTTTTCTATTCTTACAACAAAGCCATATATTATTGCATGTATTCTGGTGGAGCCATGATTTTTCGCCTTCGCTTACACTCTGTTTTCTTGATTTTCACAGTAAAGAACCCCTCAATTACATAAGTACTTCGCAGAACTTGGGCATATGCAAATTTATGAAGTGTGCGTATCTATAACCACTTAAGATGGGGATGGAATTTTCCTGAATACCCTTAGGGGATTATGGATGGAGCAGGTATACGATAGGCGACAAGAAATGCGGGTTCTGCCGATTGTTTTCACAAGTATCTTTGTTGCAGCTATCTTTTTGCAGACAGAGCTTTTATTTAGGCAATTGCTGATTGTGATTGGCCTGCTGATCGTCACCATTCCTTTTTTGAATGGCCAAAACCGGTTTATGAATTGGCTGACTGTTTTCTATGCAGCCGGGCAAATTTTGTATCTGTACATGCTGAGAGTAGCGGCGTTTTCACTATTATCCATACATGATATGATTCTTCTCAACCTTCTGTTGACTGTCATTTACATTTTACCCGTCTATATGGTTTGCTGTGTCTTTATTAAAAATCTCGAGATAAGGATCAGGCCGCCAAGTTGGAAAAATAAACATCTACTCTCAATCACCATTTTTCTGATAGGAGCGTTTGTGTTCACAGCTTCCCTATCAGAAAAATGGTATTACATTCTAGCTGCCGCCTTTATCCAGGCATCGTTACAGGAGATACTGTGGAGAGGATTATCCAACAGGCTTTTGCCAGGCTCATCCCGCCGGCATTAGCGATGATTGTGATTGCAATCGCTTGCGGCACATCGCAATCAGCCATCGGACTGTCGTTTTTTTCTTGCTTATTGGTTGGATCCTGGAGCATAATCATGTCAGCCATATACAACCAGACCTGCCACCTTCTTATAACCATCGGGCTACAGACAGTCCTGTATGGTTTCCTATTTTCACTCTCCCCGATTTTCATCAGTCTGTAAGCTTTCTGTTTGTTCTTTCTTTCTAATCTTTCTATAATGGAGCCCAAGGAGGTAGTATATGAACATATATGTGAGTGATGATGCGGCAAAGTGGTATGAGGAAGAATTGGATGTCGCAAATGGCGATTCCGTTCGTTTTTATGTGCGCTACGGAGGCAACAGCACAATTCAATCGGGATTTTCCCTGGGCGTACAAGTGGAATCCCCTGAATCAGCAGCGGCCAGCATCACCAAAAATGGAATAAACTACTTCATAGAGGAAATTGATGTTTGGTATTTCGATTCCCATGATTTATATATTTCCATGGATGATGCCCTGAATGAACCGGTTTTTGCTTATAAATAAGATAAAAAAGCGGGGGCCTT
>CAKQBC010000300.1 GCA_934215995.1 uncultured Bacillus sp.
AGGGATGATTCTTGCGGGCGATTGATGCAGCTATCCAAAAAATCTTCACATTGCATGAGAGTGAATCCATCAGAAAAGCTGTCGGATTATTCCGCCAACATTATTTGGATGCATTGCCTATCGTGGATGATGAGGGGCGCTTGTGCGGTATTTTTACAAAGTCAAAGATTTATAGTGCACTTCTGGATGGCATTGATCTTGATTTGCCGGTGCAATCCATGATGGTTCAGGATGTTTTTACTCTTCGCTATGATGATTCGATTGATACATTGGGACTCGGTTCGAAAAGCCAAATGGTCGTTGTGGATGATGACCGCCGGCCGATCGGCCTGATCAACAAAAGTGCCACTGTGCTTACATTGCTGGACCACAGCAATGTGCTTGCCCAGAACCTTAAGATTCGGGTCGATACAATGGATTATGGGGTCCTGAATATAAATATGCAAGGGATAGTCCAGGTGTTTAATCGCTCGGCCTGCAGCATGCTCGGAAAGGAAGCGGATCAATTCGTGGGGGAGCATATTTCCAGCCTGTTTCCGCAGTGGGGGATCGAGCGGGTCCTAATGGACGGGCAGCCAATCGTAAGTCAGCGTTTTGAATGGAATGAGCATGTCATCCTCGTTACCTGCCGCATGATGGACGGTCCCGCTGAGGGGCTGGGTGCGATCATCATTCTGCAGGATTTGACATCTGTTGAAACAATGGCACAGGAGCTTCACAGCGTCCGGCAATTAAACCGCATATTGGATACGGTGCTGCAGCTTGCATTTGACGGCATTACGGTCAGCGATGAAAATGGCCGGATTATGACGATGAACAGAACGATGTGCGATCTGATCGGCAGAGAGGACGCTGAAGTCATCGGCAAGCATATCTCGGAAATTAGAATTGACAGCGCTATCATGGGCGTCATCGGGAACGGAATCGGCGTCACAAATGATATACAGGCAATCAGAGGTTCCCGATATGCGGTGTCCTGCCAGCCGATTGTAGAAAATGGCCGGATTATGGGAGCGGTCGAAATGGTGACGGGCCATCATTTGAAAGATTTAAAGAAATTGGTGGAACGCATGGAGATGCTTGAAAAGGAAATTGACGTTTTCCGGCAGGAAGCCAGAAAAACAAATCATGCCAAATATACCTTTAAACAGATTATCACCACGAATCCGATGATGGAATATGCGAAAAGGGAGGCTTTACGGATTGCTCCATCCGATTTGCCTGTGCTGCTATTGGGAGAGAGCGGAACCGGCAAGGAACTGTTCGCCCACAGTATCCATAATGCCAGCCACCGAAGGAATGCCCCTTTTATAAAAGTCAACTGTGCCGCAATTCCTGATGAACTGATGGAATCTGAATTTTTCGGCTATGAGGAAGGGGCTTTTACAGGAGCCAGGCGCAAGGGGAAACCCGGAAAATTTGAGCTTGCCAATGGCGGCACTTTATTCTTGGATGAAATTGGCGATATGGCGCTTAATCTGCAGGCGAAGCTGTTGCGGGTCATCCAGGACGGTGAACTCGAAAGGATAGGGGGGACTTCCCCGATCCGTGTGAATGTCCGCATTGTCACGGCGACAAATACCAATTTGGAAGAGAAGGTAAAGGAAGGGGCGTTTCGCCTTGATCTTTATTATCGCATCAATGTTTTTTCAATACGGATTCCGGCTTTAGCTGAACGGCGTGAAGATATCTCTCTTTTGGTCAACTTCTTCATCAATAAATATAATGGCGAGCAAAGCAACGCAATAAGGGGGATCGAAAAGGATGCCATAAAAGCCCTGTGCAATCATAAATGGCCCGGGAACATAAGGGAACTGGAGAATGCCATCCGAAGGTCAATGTACTTGGCGGGGAGCCCGATCATACAAAAAAGAGATTTGCCGATCCATATTTCCGGTATGCATATGGAGGAACTTGCGGCAGGACAGGAAACAATCGATGCCGGTGGACATATCGAGATTGAGAGTATGGATGTTCCGGCAGATAAAGAGGAACTGGACAGGCTCATTATTCTGCAAGCGCTGGAGGAAACAGGCGGAAATCGTTCAAAGGCCGCTAAACAATTGGGGATAGGCCGTTCAACGTTATATGAACGAATGATAAAGCTGGGAATTCCAACAACTAAATAATCCATCATAGGGACACGCCGGAAAAAATGGATGTGTCCTTTTGCTGCCTAAGTACAGATTGTCCGGCATAGATATTGCATGAAGAATAAGTGTTGAATCATTTCATTATGAAAAGTCCTAGTAAAAAGAATGGGAGTGGTAGTTAATGGATTATGGAGAATTTTATCATCCGGCAATGCCTAAGTCGCTTGAATATCCCCTGCTTCCTGTCAGTGCGATCCTGAAGGGGGCGGCGCGTAAATACGGCGGTAGGGCAGCATATTTGTACCGGGACCATACGATTTCGTTTGAACAGCTGTACAGTGAGGCGAAGAAATTTGCGAATGCCCTGAAGCGCCTCGGGATTGAAAAAGGGGATGTGGTGGCTGTCATGCTGCCGACTTGCCCGCAATACATCATCGGTTATTATGGAATCGTCTTGAGCGGTGCCATTTATTCCCCGATCAACCCTGCCATGCCGGAAGAAGATGTACGCATTCAGTTGAATGATTGCGGGGCGCGCATGCTCCTTACGCATGACCATCTCATTCCGGCTGTCAATCGCCTTGCCGGGGAAACGAATCTGGAATGCGTTATCGTCACCGGCCCGACGGAATTATCCGATCGAGGGAGCGTTGATGTTTCGGAGTACGGCGATCATTGGTTCAGTTTTGCAGAAATGAAGAACGCCTGTACAGATGAAGAAATCCCTGTCAGCATCAATCCGAAGGAGGATTTGGTCCATATTGCTTATACCGGGGGGACAACCGGCAAACCGAAAGGCGTCATGATCACCCACTATAATGTAGTGAGCAGCCTCATACAAACAGCAGCCTGGTCGCAAGGTGTACTGGCAAAGGTTGTTGACGATGGTATTGAACCTGTGCTTGGAATGGATAAAGAAACCTTTATGCAGGAGTATCCGCACCTTCCGGGGGAAGCGGTCAGCCTAAGCCCTGCACCATTATTCCATACATCGGGCCTGTTCATGGTTGTCGTGTCGACCCTGTTCATGGGCATAACTTCCATCCTGATCGACCGCTTCGATCCTGCCTCCTTTTTGGAGACAATTGAAAAACACCGGGTTGCCGATATAAGCGGGGCTCCGGCTTTATTCAATTACCTGGTTCATCACCCGGATATTAAAGAGAGGGACATGTCCTCGGTCCGTGCCGTCGGTTCGGGATCGGCCCCGATCACGGTCGATCTGATGAAGCAGCTGGCTATCCATTTTCCTGATGCGCGTGTAACGGAAGGATACGGGCTGACGGAAACGACTGCAGGATCTGTGGCCAGCATCGGCTATAGATCCGGTTTGCGGAAGCTTGGGACAGTAGGGATCCCGATGTATGATACACAGGCTGCCGTAAGCAGGATCGGGAGTGCAACCATTGACCCTCTGCCGCCCGGGGAAAGCGGGGAAATCTGGCTGAAAGGCCCGCAAGTGATGCAAGGCTATTATAACAGTAACGAGGAAACGAAATCGGCGCTGGTGGATGGATGGCTGAATACGGGAGATG
>CAKQBC010000301.1 GCA_934215995.1 uncultured Bacillus sp.
GGTAGTATCTGTATCCTTATTTTTATGATTTATGCTTTTTAATTCGTCCCATGATAAAACTAACCATATTCCGACAATAATTGGCTAGAGAGAAAACTACGTATATGTGTGTGATTTTAAACTCTATGTCGGTTCCATCCACCACTTGGTTACTGTATTAGTAAAATGATGAAAGGAGAAAGGTGTTATCCTGTTTTTGAATAAAACAACACAGTAAATATACTGCCGCTTCCCAGTTCACTTTGTACCATGATTTCACCACCGCAAAGGTCAACTATCCGTTTGACCAATGGCAGGCCAAGGCCATTTCCGGTTCTGGCATGAGAGGTGTCTCCCTGAAAAAACTTATCGAAAATACGGGCTTTCGTTGCCTTACTCATTCCTATCCCGTCATCTTGAATCGTAAATCGTATTTCATTGCCTACTTTCGCAAGAGTAATGATGATGGAATTGCCCGGATGTGAAAATTTAATCGCATTATCTAACAGGTTGATCCAAATTTGCTGAGTGAATTCTTCATTTCCAACAAAAGTCACTTCATCTAAATCAATGTGTATGTCCAAATCTTTAACCGACCATTTCGGTTCCATCAAAATAATTGTTCTCCGAATTTGTTCATCCAGCCTAAACAGCGCTTGATCGACTACAATCTCCAGATTCTCATATTTAGCCAACGTCAGAACATTGGCTGAAAGCGTCGCTAAACGCTTTGATTCCGTCACGATAATATCCAAATACTCCTGCCTTTCTTCCTCGGTCAAGTCATTCTCCTGAAGAAGCTTCGCGAAACCTTGTATAGACATAATCGGTGTTTTGAATTCATGTGAAAAGTTGTTGATAAAATCGCTTCTCAACGTTTCAATGCTCGCTAATTCCTGCGTCATTTTATTGAAGCTTTCCGACAGTTCCTCCAATTCTCCGATTCCCTTTAAATTCACCTTTACACTAAAGTCGCCGGCTGCGACCCGATGTGTAGAGGCAATGACTTTACGGATCGGGTTCAACGCTTTTTTACTTAAGAAAGCGGTAAGGGATGTTCCTATCAATATACAGATGATGAAAAGATTAAATAAACTGACCAGCGGACTTTCTTCATTCACTGCTTGATTTTGAGGCTCAGAAAGTGTACCAATACCTAAGAACTGCAGTAGTAAGCCAACAATAATAATTGTCACAAATGTCGCAACCAACACACCGAATACAAACAGCACCAATGTAATCGCCAGACTCAAGCGCTTTTTGAAAAATTGAATCATGCCCTAAAGCACCGCCTTATAACCAAGTCCCCTGACCGTCACAATTTCAAACTCCTTCCAATCACGGAATCTGTTCCGCAAACGGCTAATATGGACGTTAAGTGTGTGATCATCGGTTTCCGATTCAAGCCCCCATATTTCATCCATCAGCTGCAGTCTGGTAAAAATCACGTTTGGGTACGAGAGCAATTTAAATAGCAACTGAAACTCTTTTTGCGGCAACAGACAAACCTGTTCCTCCCTTGAGACGGTCAATGAATCATAATCGAGCACCGCTTTTCCAATTCTCAGCTTATGTTCACTGGCGATCCGTGCTCTGCGAAGCAGCGCTTTAATGCGCAGCACCATCTCTTCTTCATCGACCGGCTTTGTCATATAATCATCTGTTCCAACAAGAAATCCCTTTCTCTTATCCTCTCGCTCCTGTTTAGCTGTCACCATTAAAACCGGCAAATCTCTCCACAAAAGGCGAATTTGTCTTGTCAATTCATAGCCGTCCATATTCGGCATCATTAAATCAAGCACAACTAAATCAATGTGCTTCTTTTCCATTAAATCAAGTGCTTGAAAGCCATCCTCCGCCCAATAGGTATTGAACCCGTTCTGTTTTAACACAGCGCACATTAACTTTCTTATATTTTGATCGTCTTCAACTACTAATATTGTAAACAAACTGTTACCTCCATACGAATATAGACTTATTTTACCGCAAAAAGATAAATTGAATATCAACGATATTTGTCTCATCCAGTTGATGTTCAGTTTATGTTCAATCTTTACACTCTAATCAAGCGCAACAATAATAGAAATTGGAGGAACTGAATGAACGTTTTAGAACTGCATCATATTGACAAAGATTACAAATTAGACGGCGGGCAACTCTATCATGCCTTAAAAGATATCAACGTCTCATTTAAGAAAGGAGAATTGGTCTCAATTATCGGTGAGTCCGGCAGTGGAAAATCAACGCTGATGAATGTCATCGGCGGTTTGGATTCCGATTTTTCCGGCAAGCTGTTGTTTAACGGTGAAAACATTGGAGAATACAGTGAAAAGAAGCTAGATGAATACCGAAAAAATAAAATTGGTTTTATTTTTCAAAGCTTTAACTTAATCCCCCACCTTTCGATATTGGATAATGTGACGATTGCGATGACACTATCCAATGTCAGCAAAGAAGAGCGTGTAAAGCGGGCCGAAGAAATTCTCAAACAGGTCGGCTTGAAACAACACATCCATAAGAAGCCGAATCAGCTGTCAGGCGGCCAAAAGCAAAGGGTTGCGATTGCCCGGGCATTAATCAATGATCCCGACTTGATTATTGCTGATGAACCGACAGGAGCGCTTGATTCAGAAACAACAGACCAAGTGCTGAAAATCATTGAGGATATTGCCAAACGAGGTAAGCTCGTCATAATGGTTACCCATTCTGATAAAGTGGCCGCACATTCATCGCGTGTCATCCGAATCGCAGATGGCGAAATTATTGATGACCGCAAAGGCAGAGAAATGACATATATAGAAAAAACAGTTGTCACTTCAAGCATCTCAAAAGAAAAACAAAACTTAAGCTTCGTTTCAGCTGTTAAATTGGCTTTTCAAAACATGAAGGAAAAAATGAGCCGAAATATTTGGGTTTCCTTAGGTGCAAGTATCGGAATTATGAGTGTCATTCTCATGCTCTCCCTCGGCGCCGGCTTAAAGGCGTACATGAACCAATCGATTAACAGCATGATCAATCCACTTGTAGTCGAGGTAAATATGGACAATCACACAGTTGATTCTGCCAACAGTTCTGAAGAGATGAATGCGCTGTTCGGGGAGACGACACCTTTTACAGAAGACGACCTTGAAACCTTATCAGAGATTGACCATATAGATTCAGTGGAAAAATCAGCGAACATCATCGGTTTTGGCACCAACTCCATTAGCTACGGTGAAGAAAGTACCTTTGTATTATCACTATCGACCATGTCATCGAATGTGACAGATTCGGCCCTTCTAGAAGGCTCCTTCCCGGGCGACAATGAAATTGTCATTCAAGAAGAAACAGCCAAAGCGCTTGGTGGCGATATGATTGGCAAGACTGTCACGTTTAAATGGCTGGTAGACGAAAAATTTTATAGTGCCGATTTTGTCGTCAGTGGGATTGCCAATAACGCATATGTGAATTATGAAGATTTGGCGCAAATCTATGCCGACAACGGCAATGAATTGCAGCCGACAACTGTTTACTTGGTAACAGATGATAAAAGTCATACAGATGCGATTAACCAAGAAATTGAGGCATTAGGATACAGAGGTTCTGCACAAGAAACAATGATGGATTCCTTCAATGAAATGATTGATGCCTTGACGG
>CAKQBC010000302.1 GCA_934215995.1 uncultured Bacillus sp.
CCTCTAAGGTCATTCCCCTGTTGCTGTATATGATTTGTTGCTGCTTGCTGGCTTTTCCCGGCGGCTTTGCCGCAACAAACTTTTTCCCGTTGGGATAATGGAAGACCAATACATTAACCTCCTTATCGGTTATCTGCCCACAATCCGGAGAATGATGGCGGGCAGGCACAGAAAATAGAATGAAGTGCCTTTTTTATGATAACAGAAATAAAATTGAAATGGAGTATAAAATATTTGGAATAACAAAAACCTATAAATATCATTATACACTTTGTATTTCATCGTCAGAAAGCAGGTCGGCTACTTTGCACATTCATTCGGCAGGCAGCGATGGGGAACGGCTTATTGCCATTATCAATAATCTCACCCGAAAATGGAATAAGGATAATATCTCGCGCACAAAGGCCTATCTTCATTTCTATAGAAGGCATCCGGAAGTGAAATGGGCTTTCCTGGCCAGCATGGTTTCGAGGAATGCGGGCTGGAATATGTGCGACCTCGAAAGCCCTTTATATAAGAAAGCCTTGGACAGGCCATACAGGCAGGCATTGTTCATGGCATACGAGAAAGCAAATTATCTTATATTCCGGGATGCTTTTCCCCAACTATTGCTATACCACTATTCGACGTATCTTAAAAGCAATTTGTTTCATTATTTGAGAATCTTTTCAGTCTCTTCATTCATGGAGTCCGAATGGAATTTGTTCTGGGATGAACGGGATGAAGAAAGATTGATGGAATCCCTGATTATCAATGAACAGAATCTGATTCAGGAACCTGTCATTAAGGATGGATTCCTGATGGAGGAGGTTTTTGGTTCGAAGCTGTTCAATATCCAGGATCAATTGGGATTAAGCGTGGTTGCTTTTCCAGCGAGGACTGGTAAATTATATGGCGCCCCGGTACGGAATTTCAAAAAGCTGGATGCCAGGATCCAATTCGGGATCAGCCTCGGGAAAATTTTGTTTTCCCCTGTCCTTTATCCGTCCTTCAGCGCCTTCGCTTCCGCGACCGAACATACAGGCTCAAGAAGCGACTATGAAAGATTTATCGGCAACGGGATGAACAGCAGTACGCCATTTCTGCGCCTCATTTATCCGGCCATAGACCATCCTGATTATTCCCTTGGTCAATGGGATGAAAGAAGGAAGATCAAGAAAAGCTGGAGGGATGCCGGCATTCCTATTGACGGCTGTGACATCACCCGGGACTATTTGGATAAAAGGAGACGGATTGGCATGTTTTTGGCAATTAAAGCTTGCTTTAACTGATTTTCCTATACGGAAAAAAGAGAGAAAGGAAGCCTTTCTCTCAGTTTGCTGCAGCGGCCCCTGAGGCCGCCGCTCATATATGGTTTTTCTGGTCCGCGGACTATATATTAAGTGGAAGGTCGGTCCGGTCCGGACAATTTTGGATTTCCTTGAGCCCCCACGCTTGAGGTTCCTGAATTATTTTTCTTTTTCTCTTCTTGTGCTTTTGAATCGTTTTTTCTGCTCATCGCCTTAACACCTCCTATATATAGAGTCCCTATCCAGGATGAAAAACATGCAAGGAAAAATTGTCGAAATTGGTGTTTGTTCCACTTTCTTTGCCGATATGCTTCTAGTTTTGTCTGTTATGGAGGGAATGCATGCAATGCCACAGAAATATAGGTATACCAAAAGCGAAAAGGAGAATGACAATGGGTGAAAAAACGGTCCCTATCCAGGAAATAATCGGAATGATCAATGACATTAACTTTCAGCTTGGCCAATTGGAAAGCGGCATCATCAAGGCAGCGGATGAAGAGGCTGCAGAGCTCGGAGCTGCCCGGAAAGAAGCCAGCCAGCAAATGAAACGGAATTTTGAGGAGTTTGAAGAAAGCATCAAGCTTTATGAACGCTCGCTCCTCCCTCTCCAGATTCCTGCATTGGCAACAGCATGCAACCCTAAACCTAAATATACATTTTGACTTTTGCGCCCTTAAAAAGGCGCTATTTTTGTGAAATCGGGCAGTTTCGATTATCTTATAGAGGTAAAGGAGTTGTGTAAGATGGCAAAAAAAGAAGCGTTAGAGGCGACAGCGGAGCTGATTAAAGCCCTGGATGAGATTGAACAGCTGTACGGGGAGACGAAAGAGAACAAAATCGAATACGATTTTTATAAGGATATCGAACCTTATGTTACGAATATACACGAAAAAATAAAAAGATGGGAAAGCTTGGTCACAAAAGAGGTGGCTGCACAGAATATCCGGTATTTCGGGATGAAGCAGATCGAACAGGTGTGCAGCAATACAGGAGAGCTGGCGATACAGGCCTTTCACCATACTACAAGCCATAAAAGGTTTAAGGACCATTACCAATCAACGAAGTTTTTGCTGACATCAATCAGTAAAAAATTGGATTGAATCCTCCTTTTTTCTGTCTGCACCGGTACAACCTATTCCTTCATACACTATTTAAAAGCGATTATGAAGGGGAAATCAAAATGAGACCTGTATATGTTATGAGACAGCAATCCGAGTCGGCATATACCAATCCATTTCTTACAGATTATTCTCCTATGGGGAACATTCCTTACCCGATGTACGGCCAAGCGCAGCCGAATCAGGAAGCTGGCTGGGGCAATCCCGGCCAGGCATTTCCTCATGCCTTTCCGCAGCAGCCCTACAGTTTTCCGGGATGGGAAAGCGGGCAGATGGGGGACTATGGCCAAGCGGGCTATCAACAGCAGGGAGGTATATATGGACAGCAATTCAACCCTTATCAGCAGCCGGGATATGGCCCTGGCATGCCGGTAATGCCTCACCATCCGAATCCATATTCCTTTAATCCGCCGGAACAGGAAAAATATTCGCCATTCGGGAATCCGCTGCAGGCTAAAAAAGGAACACAGCAGAAGCCATACGCGAATCCGTATCCGAAGCAATCATTCATGCAGAAACCGCAGCCTTCGGGGTTTCAATCCATCATGAATCAATTCAAGACGCAGGATGGATCGGTTGATGTAACCAAAATGATGAACACAGCCGGACAGATGGTGGGAACTGTTACCCAAGTGCAGAATATGGTGAAAGGCCTTGGAGGCATTTTCAAGGTTACGACGTAATGAGGAAAGTGGATTTTTGCGGACATAAATTGGCAAAACAAAAAAGGATTACTTGCTCTACAGGCAATAATCCTTTTTATCGTTCTATCGGAAATGTCCGGTTTTAAGCCGTCATTGCATTCAGGGTATGTCAGTCCAGGAACTGTCCTAAGTATGTTCAATTGATGATCTTGATTTCTTTTCCCGGCTTTTTCGGGACGATGATCTCCAATAAACCATCTTTATGGGCTGCTTTAATGCGGGATGTATCGATCGGTTTTGTGAAATTCACATTTCTGGAAACGATTTGTGAAGAAGAATGGGAATGGATGAGGTTCCCGTTCGTATCCCGCTGCTCCACCAATTCTTTATTCTGCACATTTATAACCAGTGTTTGCTGGTGCGCTTCGATATGAATTTGCTGTTTGCTGATCCCGGGCAGCCTTGCCCTGACCATATAGGCATTTTTTTGTTCGGAAACCTCCAGCGGGAATCTTTGGTTCTTTGCTGAAGAGGATTGGAAGAACTGGTCCATCGTCTGGAG
>CAKQBC010000303.1 GCA_934215995.1 uncultured Bacillus sp.
CTTCAAAGCAAAAGGCCGGGAAAAACAATCGCTTTGCGATTTGATATGGATGCCCTTGATTTGCATGAAGCGGCGGATGATGATCATGTTCCCGCTGCCCGGGGGTTCCGGTCAGACAATGAAGGCATGATGCATGCATGCGGCCATGATGCGCACACCGCCATCGGGCTTGGTGTAGCGAAGCTCCTGAGCGACTATTCCAATTCCTGGTCGGGCACCGTCAAATTCATTTTTCAGCCGGCGGAAGAAGGCGTAAGGGGAGCCAAGTCCATGGTCAGCAAAGGGGTTCTGGATGGAGTTGACCTGTTTCTTGCCGGTCATGTCGGGACTGGCGTGCCTCTCGGGGAAGTGGTTACAGGGACGGCAGGATTTTTGGCGACGACCAAAGTGGATGCGCGTTTCCTAGGGGTTTCCGCACATGCAGGGGCAAGGCCGGAAGAAGGCAAGAATGCCCTTCTTGCGGCAGCGGCGGCAGTCTCCGGACTCCATGGCATCCCGCGCCACAGCAAAGGCAATTCGAGGGTGAATGTAGGGGTGCTGCAAAGCGGGACCAGCCGGAACAGCATCCCATCGGAAGCCCTGCTGAAACTGGAGACAAGAGGGGAAACGACAGATGTCAACGAATTCATTTTCCAGAAATCGATTGATGTCCTGAAAGGAGCGGCAATCATGCATGATGTGGAGCTTACTTATTCCGTTTGCGGGGAAGCCAAAGGAAGCACTTCGACTGCGGGAGCCATGGATATCATCGAAAGGGCAGCGCAGCAAGTCGGGGAAGTGAAGCGAATCACCGGACTTCAAGTTTTTGCGGCAGGTTCAGAGGATGCCACCTGGATGATGGATGAGGTTATGGGAAACGGCGGGGAAGCGGCTTATGCCATTTATGGGACAGATCTCGCAGCGGGCCACCACAATGAAAGGTTTGATTTGGATGAAAGAGTGATGCTGATTGCTTTGAAGACTCTTTTCTACTCCGTTTGCCTTGCGAATGAAGAAGTATGACATACAAAGGGGAGAAAGCTTGGTTTGAAACAATATATCAACTCATTCATTGAAGAGAACAGAGAAACATTCATTTCGTTGAGCGACAGGATTTGGGAATATGCTGAAACCAGGTTCGAGGAATACAGGTCAGCTGATGCAATCAGCCGGCTGCTGGAGGAGAATGGCTTTGCGGTAGAAAGGGGAATTGCCGGAATCGAATCGGCATTCCGTGCAACATTCGGGGAGGGGAAGCCTGTCATCGGATTGCTTGGTGAATATGATGCCCTGTCCGGATTGAGCCAGGAAGCGGGAAGCGACAGCAAGGTACCGGTCGAGCAGGACGGGAACGGCCATGGATGCGGGCATAATCTTTTAGGGACAGCACCGCTTGCGGCAGCAATTACCGTTAAACAATACATGCAGGAATATAATATTAAAGGAACAATCCAATATTATGGATGCCCTGGGGAAGAAGGGGGATCCGGAAAAACGTTCATGGTCAGGGAAGGCGCATTCGACAAGGTGGATGCGGCTCTGACATGGCATCCGAACTCCTTTTCCGGTGTCTTTTCCTTTTCATCGCTCGCGAACTACCAGGTCTATTTTTCGTTCACAGGGACGCCGTCCCATGCCGCCAATTCGCCTCATCTCGGCAGAAGTGCCCTTGATGCGGTGGAGCTGATGAATGTAGGCGTCAATTATTTGCGGGAACATATCATACCGGAAGCGAAAATCCACTATGCGATTACAAATGCAGGAGGCATATCGCCGAATGTCGTCCAGGGAGAAGCCGAAGTGCTTTATCTGATTAGGGGCCCGAAAATAAGCGATGTCGAGGAAATCTACCAAAGGGTCATCAACATAGCCAAGGGAGCAGCCTTGATGACTGGGACAAACGTACAGCTCCGCTTCGACAAGGCGTGTTCCAATTATATTCCGAACAAAGCCTTGGGTCTCGTGGTTGAAAAGCATCTAGCCCAATTCGGTTTGCCTGAATATGATTCTCCCGAAGAGCTGGACTTTGCCGAAAAAATATCGAAGACAATCACAGAAGAAGAAAGATGGGCAGCAGCCCATGAAATAGAGAAGGTTTCGGGCAAATCCCCTAAAGAAGTGATGGAAGAGCTCGGGGATGCGAACTTTTTCCCGGAAATCTATCCTTCTGCTGAAACAGGCAGCATCATGCCGGGTTCAACAGATGTCGGGGATGTCAGCTGGGTCGTTCCGACAGTGCAATTTTTTGAAAGCTGCTTTGTGGCCGGGACCCCATTGCATACATGGCAGCTCGTTTCCCAAGGAAAGACGAGCCTGGCGCATAAAGGAATGCTTCAGGCGTCCAAAGTGCTTGCCGCCTCAGCTCTTGAACTGCTTACTGATGGGGAAGCGCTCGCAAAAGCGAAGGATGAATTCGCCGCAACGGTTGCCGGGCAATACAAAAATCCGATTCCACCGGATGTCAAGCCATCCAAGATGGGCAGGTAAGACCGTCAGCAGGCACTTATAAACAAACGGGAAATCGTTTCAATCATATAAAAATCGCTATCCGTAAATTTCAGCGGATAGCGATTTTTGCATTACCGGTCTGTATCCGGAATCTTATGATAATCCTGAGGGTCGAGCTGGCGGACTTCCCCGGTGGCTACACTGGTAAGCAAGCCAAAAACGCTTGTTTCGACGGCTTTAGTCAGCTGCCCCAACTTCTTCTGGCCGTAGCTCTGTGTCTGCCCGGTAATTTCATAAAGGACAGCACCGCTTCCGTTCAAGGCAAACGAGCCAAGGGCCGTTCCAGGCAAGTCCAAATCTTGCGGATACAAGGAAACATTGCCGAATGGAGAATTGCCCATTCCCTGCAGAGCATTATAGGCGGCAACATTCAGCTGTTTAGAATAGTCAACGTCATATTGGTCCGCATATTCCCGGTATTTGCTGCCTTCTTCTGAATCAGGGTGAGGAACAAAGACACCAGACAGGGAAAGAGTGACAGGCTTATCAGTGCCTTCAATGACATATTCCCCCTGATGGTGCAGGTCGATGAACGCATCGACATTCCCGAACTCAGCCTTCAGGCTTTTATAGACATCACGGATTGTCTGTGATTCAGGAGTGATGTACCAGCCAGGCATGTCGGATCTGCCCGGGAAGTCCTGCGGTGCGGGCACATAGTCAAGGTCGGGGTTGAAATCCCGGTTTACATCAAACCCTGGATTGGACTGGTAGTCCCAATATTGATTTTTGTATGTGTAATAATTCCAGGATGGCAAAGCGGACTGCAATTGAGGGAACTGCTCGACGACTTCATTCCAGGTCATCTCATTTCCGCGGCGGAAAAGCTCAGTGGCATCCGGGTTGACCATAGGCATAGCAACGATCGTCAACTCTTCTTTCACCCTTTTGATGTCAGGGGACTGATTGGAGCCGAGCTGCTGCAGCAGATTCAACAATGCGATTGTGCCAACCTTTTCATTCCCATGAATCTCGCTCTGGATCAGGATCACTTTATCCCCGGTGCCCACTCTGGCGGTATAAATTTCCCTGCCGTTATTCGAGTATCCGGCAACATCGACGGCAACTTCTCCCTTGCTC
>CAKQBC010000304.1 GCA_934215995.1 uncultured Bacillus sp.
GCCATGTATACATCACTCCAGCACGGCCATCCCGTTGAAGTGGATAAAGTAAATACCATTGCAGACGGATTAATGGCGAAAAAACCGGGAGAATTGACTTTTGCTCATACACAGCATTATGTGGATGATCTCGTATTAGTAAAAGAGGCTGAAATAGCAAATTGCGTTTCCTTGCTGGCTGAACGGGCGAAGCTGGTTGTCGAGCCATCAGGGGCAGCGGCAATGGCAGCTATGATTAATGGACATATTCACCTGAGAAATAAAAAGGTTGCCGTTATGGTAAGTGGCGGGAATATCAGCTTTGAACTCTACCATTCCCTGATAAGAGAGTATAATCAGAAAAATTATAGGGGAAACGAGGTTGTTCAATGACGTATAAATTAACGAACATCCGAATTCTTACCTGCCATGGCGAGGAAGTAATCGAACATGGAGAAGTCCTCTTTAATGAAACAGGAATCCTGGAAGCTGGTCAGCATGTAACAGCCGAAGGAGTTGATTTTGAAGAAATTGATGGGACTGGCCTTACGGTTCTGCCCGGTTTAATAGATTCCCATGTTCATTTAGGGATGGACACTTCGCCAGATCCATTTGCCAGTATGAAGCTGGATGGACCTGAGGATATCGCTTTTAAAGCGGTACAGCAGGGCTATCAATTCCTTAAAGCAGGCATAACATCTGTACGGAATCTCGGCACAAGATATAACGTTGATATATCCTACCGGAATGCTGTATCTTCTGGAGTGATAGAAGGTCCCCGAGTATTTGCTGCCGGGCGTCCGATTGTCATGACAGGAGGACATGGACATGTCATGGCGATTGAGGCAGACGGCTGTGATGAGGTTCGAAAAGCTGCACGTACACAAATTAAAGCCGGTGCAGATTTACTGAAAGTAATGGCAACAGGCGGTGTTTTAACAGAAGGGAACGACCCGGGAGCAACACAGTTTTCGGAGGAAGAATTAAGCTGTATCTGCCAAGAAGCCAATAAGGCTTCAAAGACTACTGCTGCCCATACAATAGGGACAGAGGGGATTAAGAATGCCATTAGAGCCGGAGTGACGACCATCGAGCATGCTTATCTTTTGGATGAAGAGGCAGTAGAGCTGATGCTGAGAAAAGGAACGTATCTTGTTCCTACCCTTATAGCTCCCAAGCTGATCATTGATAAGCCCGGAAGTGTGCCGGATTACATGATCGATAAACTGAAAAAGATTATAGATGACCATAAAATTAGTTTTCAATTGGCTATTAAGGCAGGTGTGCCGATTGCAGCAGGAACAGATGCCGGGACACCTTTTAATACACCGGGTCTTCTCATTGACGAGCTTGCCCTTATGATGGAATATGGCATGACTTCGTATGAAGCGATTTCCGCAGCTACCTTGGGGGCGGCAAAAGCGGTGAAAAAGGAAGACATCATAGGCTCAATACAAGAAGGAAAAGCTTCTGACCTTTTTGTGGTCGCCGGCAACCCGCTGGAAGATATTCACACGTTGAAATCTCCTGTTTATGTTTTTGCCAATGGCCGAATTGTTCATCAGCAGGCTGAATATAACACTGAGAAGAAGACGCTGCATGCTTAAAGTAACCAATGTACAGGTAAAGGAGTGAACCCCACATGAAAGACATGTTCCCGATTGGAAAAGTTAGGGACAGATTCCCTGCTTTAAGCCAATCGGACCAAGGCCGGCAGGTGATCTATTTTGATGGTCCTGGCGGAACACAGATGGCTGATTATGCGTTAGAATCAATGAATCGATATATCAGGAACGGCATGGCGAACCTTCACGGAACATTTAACACAAGTATCCAGACGGATCAAATGCTGGACGAGGCAAGGGCTGCTGTTTCAGATTTTCTAGGCTGTAAAGATCAGGAAGTTGCATTCGGAGCCAACATGACCACACTTGCCTTCTCAATCGCCAGAAGCTTAAACGATTTTATTAAAGAAGGTGACGAAATCGTTGTGACGGATCTGGATCATCGGGCCAATGTTGATCCCTGGATAACCCTTGCTCATGATAGGGGAGCTACGGTGAAATTTCTGGAACTGGATCGGGATACACTTTCCCTCAAACTGGATACTCTTGAAGAGGTGATTACAGACAGAACCAAGCTGGTTGCAGCTGGAATTTCCTCTAATGTAACGGGAACCGTTACAGATATTAAGCCGATTATCAATCGTGCAAAAGAGGTTGGTTCCCTGACTGTCATTGACGCTGTTCATGGAGCTCCCCATATGGCTCTTGATATGAATGAATTCGGGTGTGATATTCTTCTTTGCTCAGCTTATAAGTTTTTTGGACCCCATGTAGGAATAGCGGCAATCCGGGAAGATTTATTTGAAAAACTATCAGTCTATAAGCTTAAGCCAGCTCCTGCGGATATTCCCTATAAACTTGAAACAGGAACCCAGAATCATGAAGGAATTGCAGGTATCATCGGGGCACTTAGGTTTATTGAAGAACTTGGCAACGGTTCAACACGCAGAGAACGATTACGCTCTGGGATACATGCCATAGACGAATATGAATGCAGCCTTTCCTCTGATTTGGAAGGTTTTCTGCAAAGCTTGCCGGGAATCCGGCTGTATCGTGCTCCTAAAGGGAAAAAGACACCGACCTTTGCTTTCACATTAGAAGGTCATCATTCCAGAGCTGTTACAGCGTGGCTTGCGGAAAATTACAATATGTGCGCAGCAGATGGTGACTTCTATGCATCAACTATGGCCGGAAAATTAGGTGTTAACCCCAGCGGGGGCTGGATTCGTATTGGGCTTGCGCCTTACAATACGAAAGAAGAAGTACAGATGTTTAAACATGGATTGGCGGATTTCATTGAGCAGAATAAACAAAGTGCCGCAATAAATAACTGAATATTTCGATATATGTTATCATCTCCAGAAAATAGGGGGAGGAATGCTTTGACTAATATAGACGAGAAAGCAGCAGCTCATCCAATTTTTAAAAGTTATATTCCAATAGCAGAAGGGATTGCAAAGACAATAGGCAGCCATTGTGAAGTGGTCCTTCATGATTTAACCGATATCTCCTCATCCATCGTCGCCATTTATAATGGCCATGTTACAGGCAGGAAAATCGGGTCGCCGATGACTGATTTAGGGCTTGCTGTCTTAAGATGCGGCAAGGAGGAAAAGTATCTATTAAACTACCCTAACAAAACGATTAAAGGAAAAAAGATCAAATCATCATCCATTATCATTCGTGACGATGAAGGGAATATAGTGGGCTGCCTTTGTATTAATCTGGATGTAACGCTCTTATCCATGACAGGAACCATCATAAACGAAATGATAAATGTCCATGAAGACAATGAAGAGGAAACCTTTCCGCAATCTGTAAATGATCTGGAAAAAAGAATGATCGATCGGGCACAGGAAAAGTTAGGGAAGCCGATTGCGTTATTGGAAAAGAATGAGAGGATCGAGTTTATTCGTCTTCTGGATGAGATGGGTCTATTCCTTATAAAAGGGAGTATTAACAATGTAGCAGAATTGCTGAATGTATCCAAATTCACCATCTACAGCTACCT
>CAKQBC010000305.1 GCA_934215995.1 uncultured Bacillus sp.
AAGAGCACACATCTCCTTTTCGACTTGTTTCTGGACAATTCAAGTATAAGAAAAGTTGAGCATGTGTGCTCTTTTTTGTCCTTTTTTAGTGGACACCCCAACATTTAGTATAGAACTAAAAGAAAAGGTTCAGAGCGTAGGCTCTGAACCTTTTTTCATTTGCTTAAAACATGAAAGGGAATAACCTTGAGAACAGAATGCTTTGTAAAACAGTTGGATTTCCGGTACTGGAAGAGCTTACGGAGCCACTGCCGGAAACAGTGCCTGAACTGCCGCTTGTGCCGGTACCAGAGCTGGATCCGGTATTGCCGCCTTCACCGCCGGAACCATTTCCGTTGCCACTTCCATTATTATTTCCATTGCCGCTGCCGTTTCCACTGTCATTACCATTTCCGTTTCCGTTTTCACTTCCGTTATCTCCTGCATCTTCGGAATCATCCTGATCAGGAGTTTCCTCTGACTGCTCTTCGCCATTCTGGCCATCATCTTCTCCGGTGCCTTCTTCTGCATCGTCGGCCGGTACTTCAGGAATCTCCTCTTCTTCTCCAGGAATCTGGATGGAGACGGTTCCTGGTTCGCTTTCCCGGTCGCCGACAAGGGCAGTTACCGAGAATTGATAGATGCTGCCAGGTGTCGGATTTGGTATGGCGACTTCTTTTTTGGTAGTTGTCTGCAGTGTCTGATACCCGCCATTATCGATATTCTGCAATACCTTGAAGGAAACTGATTCGCCTTCCATATCCGGATAGCTCCAGGAAACTTTCAGTTGCTGTGCTGCTTCGTCATATTCGACCCCAACATTTGGCGCTTCCAGGCTATCATATGTTTCAGATACTTTAGTCGGCTCTGTGCCCTTGACGAAATATTCATAGACAATTTGGTCGGAAGGTGTGTTAGCGCTCGGCAATGCCGCAGGGTCGCTGCCTTTTTCAACGCCTACTTTCACTACAGAGCTAGGCTTTTTGAAATCCTTCGTTTTCTTGCCTTCTGATACCTCTGACATAAGAGCCTTGAACATGCGCTGTGCGTATTTTTGTTCTGTCTTATCCAGATAATCTTTGCGGTTCTCGCCGCCGGTCCAGATTGCTGCAGTATAGTTCGTTGTATATCCTACAAACCATGCATCCGGTACGGGACTTCTCGAGATATTGTATTTGTCTCTTTCATCATCTGTATAGTTTGTCGTTCCTGATTTACCTGCCACCGGCAGTCCGGACACATTCGCTGTTGTACCGGTACCTGATGTCATTACGCTTTTCAGCATATCGGTAACCATGAATGCAGTAGATTCTTTCATGGCCACAACAGGTTCTGACGTAAATTTCTCCTCTGTATCATCCGCCAGAACAATTTTCGTTACTGCATAAGGTTCGTTGTATATGCCTTCATTCCCGAATGCGCTGTATGCGCCAGCTAAATCAAGGGAAGAAACCCCGGGATCCCATCCTCCGATTGCATATGATTCAAAGAATCCTTTGCTGAAATCGAAGCCGAGTTTCTCGCCGAACTCTTTTGATTTGTCAAGACCGACAGCCTGCATAGCTTTCAGCGCAGGGATGTTATAGGATTTCGCCAATGCCTGGCGAATCGACATTTGGCCATGGTAATTGCCGTTATAGTTTCTGATTGGCGTGCCGTCTGAATAAGCATGTTCTGCATCGACAACCTGTTCATACGTTGACCACTTCAAATATTCTATCGCTGGGCCGTAATCCAGGATTGGTTTAGCCGTTGATCCAGGCTGCCTTTTGATTTGGGTCGCATAGTTCAATCCGCGCTGTACGGTTTGGTTGCGTCCTCCGCCAATCGCTTTGATTTGGCCTGTCGTTGTATCAAGCAGCGTAATGCCGGCCTGCATATCACTATCGCCGAAATCGATGATATCATTCGAATTCAGCATCTTATAGACGTATTCCTGTGCTTCCTTGTCAATCGTCGTATAGATTTCCAATCCATCGGTAAACACATTATAGTCTGTTTTATCCTCGACTTCTTCAATCACGACATCGACGAATGAGTCGTAAGGTGTCGTATCCTTGCTTTGGCGTTCTTCATCTGACAATAGTGTATCAGCAATTTTAATGCCTTGTGCTTCTTTCATTTCGCTCTCTGAAATATAGCCATGCTTGTTCATTAGCTGAAGTACGATATTCCGTCTTTTCTCCGCTTTTTCCGGATGGTTGAACGGGTCGTAAGCAGATGGGCTTTGCGGCAAGCCGGCCAGTGTGGCTGCTTCCGTCAGGTTCAGCTCATCCAGGCTTTTTCCGAAGTATGTTTCGGCAGCCGTTGCGATTCCGTATGCACCGGAGCCGTAATAGATTTTGTTGACATACATTTCGAAGATTTCTTCTTTGGAATACTTCTGTTCAATCTGCAGGGACAGCCATAGCTCCTGCGATTTTCGTTTCAATGTTTTATCGGGGGACAAGAAGGAACGTTTCACCAGCTGTTGGGTGATTGTGCTTCCGCCCTGTGAGCCGAATCCGTCAGTGAAGTTGGCCAATACGGCGCTTCCCAGACGAAGTACATCGACTCCGTTATGTTCAAAGAAACGGGAATCTTCTGTAGCGATGACCGCATCACGGACTAATTCAGGAATATCCTCATAAGCTACATAATCACGGTTTTCCGCCCCTACTTCCGCCAGCAATTCACCTTTCTCATCATATATTTTCGAGGAGATCGGATCCTTCAGCAATGATTCATCAATTTTTGGGGTGGTGCTTACATAGTAGGCGAATGTCGCCCCGCCTGCTACAACACCAATTACTGCGAATATCATCAAAAAGAATAGGATTCTCTTAAAGATGCTTTTATTCGGTTTTTTATTCTTATTTCGTTTTTTATTTTGCTCTAATTGTTTGCGCCTCTCTTGTCGAGATTGAAAATTATCGGCCATTTACGTTCTAAACCTGCCTTTCGTCAAGCTCTCATTATCTCTTTTGCTTCGTTGCATGTTTGCTTTATTTTGTTCACTGTGAAATGAAACTTTTCGGCAGAAAAGCCAATGCATCTATACACTATTCTCGGACAAAACCGGATATTCTAACCTTGTTTCAAAGGAGAATATCCACTATTTTCAGATAGTCGATCCGGGGCTGCAGCCCCAGCGGAACACGGTACGCATACTGTTCAACTTCCTCTTTCGTGATGGATTTCCTTCCTCCTTCAAGCATCCTCTGCCAGTACTTGATTACATGGCTCGCTTCCAATAAATAGACCTCTTCGAGTGAAGAAAAACGGAGGATCACAAAAGAAAAGCCTTTCTGGTTCAACACCTTCTCCATGTGGCTGATTTGATGCTCATGGAAATTCTGAAGCGGGAAAGAGGTTTTGTTCTTGGTCTCTTTCGCTTCAAAGTCAATATACCGTCCCTTATAGACACCGTTGTAATCAGTAGTGGAAGCCTGTTTGAAATAGGCTTCTTTAATTACGGCTGCACTTCTTTTCGGGTAGTGCACATCCACAATCTGGACCGGCGTAGGTTTCTTGTGGATGACAGCTATATCATTGCGAAGGTAGTATTCATTCGTTTCATTAAGGTCGGCC
>CAKQBC010000306.1 GCA_934215995.1 uncultured Bacillus sp.
ATTAAGTTGTTTTAGTATGGTAAGAGGAACCAAATTATATGCAAATAAAAAAGTGTAGCCAGAAAGCTGTCCTTCAACAGGCTTTTCTGAATACACTTCTTTTTTCTAGATAACATCCACTGCACAGCGGAAGCCCATATTTCCGGTTGAACTATCGACGGTGTTGGCACTTCTTGCAGCGATGCGATATCGGTTGCAGTATGAATGATGGCAGAGGTAGGAGCCTCCTTTAATGAGTTTCATTCTGCCCATTTCTGGACCAGTTGGATTTTCTATCAATTCCATCTTTGGATGTTCTGTTGAGAACCAATCGGCACACCATTCCCACACGTTTCCGATTACATTATACAAACCGAAACCATTCGGATCATACGCGTTAACAGGTGCTGTCGACAAATAGCCGTCTTCTTTATTATTTTCCACTGGAAAGTTCCCTTGCCACACATTGCAGCTGTGGATCCCTTTCTCAGACAGTTCATTGCCCCAGGGGAAAATGGTGCTTTCACGCCCTCCCCTGGCCGCATATTCCCATTCCGCTTCGGTCGGAAGGCGTTTTCCGGACCAGGCGCAGTACGCCATCGCATCGTTCCAGGAAATATGAATCGCTGGGTGGTCCAAGCGATCCTCAATAGATGAGTCCGGCCCTTCCGGATGCTTCCAGTTTGCACTCTCGACAACCAGCCACCAGGGTGTATCTTTCACATTGTTTCTGACCCGTTGTTTCACTGCTTCAGATGGAAGCAGATGAAAGACAAATGACCAGCCGTACTTTTCCGCATCGGTTACATAGCCTGTTTCATTTACAAACTCCAGGTATTTTCTGTTTGTAACAGCGTAAACATCAATGGCAAACTTCCCTACGGATACTTTTCTCACAGGGCCTTCCCCATCCTGCATGTTTTGTTCAGGCCCGTTCGTCCCCATCAGGAATTCCCCGCCTGGCAAAACAATCATTTCTTCTTTATGATGGATGACCTGCCTGGAAGCTTTTGTCTTCAAGCCGATAGTGCTTCCGTTTTCTATGTCCATAACCGCCCTGCTGGCAGAACAACAAGATTTTTTCTCCATGATTCACCCCACATATCCAATTTAATGAATGAATTCCCCTGATGGAAAAGGAAGGCATAGGCAGCTTTCATCCATTTCGCCTGAACATGCCGCTTACCGATTTCTTCCTATTCACCAAGATGATTGTTTTAGCCTGTTCTTTTTGCAATTCCTCCATCATTTCCTGAAGCATCTCCGTGGCTGTCGTATCGATGTCATCGACACCGCCCATATCCAAAATGACTAAATCTGCGTTGCGGTTATGGATGCAAAACTGTTCAATTTGCTTTCGCACACGGGAAATATTGGCGAAATGCAATGCTGAATCGATTGACAGAATGATGGCTTTTTCAGGATTCTGTGAACAATCCTGAAGAGTCAGTTCAGGTTCTTCTTCCTCTCTCTGCTTAACAACAGGGAGCATACTTCTTTTCAGAATAAGGAGAAATGAAAAAACGATTCCCAGCATGATTCCCCATTTAACCCCTGCCAAAAGGGTAAGCGTGAATGTCACAACCCAGCTCCAGCCGTCATCCCGCTTTACCTTAAAGTACGTTTTCATGCCTTTAAAGTCTATCAGCTTATAAACAGCAACCATTACGACTGATGCCAGCACAGCATTCGGCAAATAATAAAAATAGGATGTAAAAAACAGAAGGGTAACCATAACCAGTACAGCCGTGATGATGGAAGACATCTGTGTTTTTCCGCCTGTCTGATAGTTCACCGCTGTCCGCGAGAAACTGCCGTTGACCGGAAACCCCTGCAGAAATGAACCGGCTGTGTTTGCCAGGCCTAAAGCAATCAGTTCCCGGTCAGGGTTTATCTTATAGTTTTCCCGTACGGCAATTGCCTTGCTGATCGACAAAGATTCCATGAACCCGAGCAACGCAATCGTCAAAGCGGCAGGCAATAGTGTACCAATCATAGATAAATCTATATTCGGCCAAGCAAGCACCGGAAAGCCTTTTGGCACCTCACCTACAATCGATACACCTTTCCCATGCAGGGAAAACAGATAAACTATGACGGTTGATAGCATCACAACTGCCAACGCTGCCGGAAACCTGGGAACATATTTTTTGAATAAAAGAAGGATACAGGTACTCGCTATACCGATCAAGAGCGTAAGCAAATGAATAGTTTCCAAGTTTTGCACTGTTTTTATCACCAATAGATGAATCTGCAAGTGATTGCCCGTTTCAATCCCGAGAAAATGCTGCAATTGACTCAAGCCAATCACAATGGCCGCTGCAGATGTATAGCCGCCCATGACGGGGCCTGATATAAACTGTACGATAATCCCGGCGTTCATTGCTCCCAGTAGCAATTGAAGGAGCCCCACCATCAGGGATAGAGTAATCACAAGCGAAATGTACTCCTCCGTCCCCGGCTCGGCATAGAGGGAAACACCTGACACAACAAGCAAGGAAGTGATTGCCACAGGCCCTGTTGACAAATGCCTGGAAGACGCAAAGAGGGCATAGATGATTACTGGAATTGTTGATACATACAATCCATATACCGGGGGAAGCCCTGCGAGCATCGCATAAGCCATCCCCTGGGGAACGAGCATCACAAACAGCGTAAAACCCGCAACGGCATCCTTCATGAATAATTTCCGGTCATATGTTGGCATTACAGCGTTTTTCCCGGTGCCCATCCTATTTGTCTCCCTTTATATATCTGTAGGAATCAATCCATTATTCAAAATCACCGACCGATTCTTTTAATCTTTTTAACTCTTGCTTCAATTCTGCAACGATTCCCGCATAATCGGCATCATGGTACACATTGTTCATTTCATATGGATCCTTCTCCAGGTCAAAAAGTTCCCATTCCGGTGTCCTAGGCTCATCAATCGCATCTGCATTGCCCAATGCCTCGCCGTAAAAATAAATCAGCTTATGCTTATGTGTACGGATGCCGTAATGGGCTCCGACCCGATGTTCCACACTCAAATGTTCCCAGTACCGGTAATACATCGATGTTTGCCAGTCTTCAGGCGTATTGCCTTCCAAGATTGGCCGTAGGCTCCTCCCCTGCATGAACTCTGGGATTTCAATGCCGGCATAATCAAGGAACGTCTCGGCGAAATCCACATTCAAGGCGAAATCTTTTGATCTGGAGCCTTCCTTAATGGCACGCGGGTAACGGATGATGAATGGCATCCGCAATGATTCCTCATACATGAACCGTTTATCGTACCAGCCGTGGTCACCAAGGAAAAATCCCTGGTCGGATGTATACATAATCATCGTATCTTCGGAGAGTCCCTCTTCATCCAAATAATCGAGCAGTCTGCCGACATTATCATCGATCGATGCCACACAGCGCAGGTAGTCTTTAATGTAGCGCTGGTAATACCAGCTCTTCAATTCCCTTTGCGACAAGCCCTCAGGCGGCTCTGCCTTTACATCCCGGAACGTCAGGTCACGATCTATGCGCATCGTCGCTTCTTTGACTGCTTCCGCTTTCCCTTCATATTCATCATGGAAG
>CAKQBC010000307.1 GCA_934215995.1 uncultured Bacillus sp.
GTGGCAGGGGTGATCATCAGCTTCTTCTTGCTGAAAGATCATATACCTGTCCTTGATAAACTAGGCGCGATGCTCAGCGCGTCCTATATTGGAGGCGGGGTAAACTTCGCGGCCATGGCGGCAAAGTTCGAGACGCCTGGAGAAATGGTATCAGCCGCAGTTGTCGCCGATAATTTAATGATGGCCATTTACTTCGTCGTTCTGATGATGGTACCGGCCATTGGCTTTTTCCGGCGCCGGTTTAAAACGCCGCATGTAGACCAGGTGGAAAGCGGCAGTATAGGAGAAGAGGGGAAGACACTTGCGGAAAGCTTTTGGAAGCGAAAGGACATCTCCTTAAAGGATATCGCGTTATCCGTCGGAACAGCTTTTTTGCTGGTGATTGTTTCATTTAAAGTCGCTGAATTCCTGGACTCAGCCATTCCTTCCGGGGATGACGTTTCTTTCTTTATCAATCTCGTAAACGGGCTGCTTGGAGACAAGTATTTGATGCTGACCACTTTGACATTCCTGGTATTGGCCATGTTTCCGAGATACTTCGAATCTATTAACGGAAGCCAGGAAATCGGCACATTCCTGATTTACCTGTTCTTTGTCGTGATCGGCATCCCGGCATCGATCCCGCTGATTATCGAAAATGCCCCGCTGCTGCTGGTGTTTGTGTTCATTATCGTCGTAGTGAACCTGGCCGTATCTTTAACAGCAGGCAAACTGTTAAAATATGACCTCGAAGAAATCCTTTTGGCCAGCAATGCCAATGTCGGCGGCCCGACTACCGCTGCCGCCATGGCCATCGCCAAAGGCTGGAAGGATCTGATCGGACCGATACTCGTCGTCGGAACGCTGGGCTATATCATCGGCAACTACGTCGGAACCGCGCTCGGACTGTGGTTTTCGGGGTTTATGTAAAAATGGAGAAGCGCCCGCAATGGATTTTGCGGGTTTTTTCTATTTTGCATGGCCGTTAACATCTCTAGTATATCGGTCAATTAATGGATAACGGTCAAAATTTCACTTTATCGCTCAGCTTTTCAATATATCGCTCAGCCGCTGATATTCCAGGCTCCAGCTCCGCTTTCTTCCAAATTCCATCCTTCTGCAAGAAAAATCCAAAGAAATTTTTCGCGATTTGTACTATAATAATAGCTGGTTTATTTTTAGAGAAACGAAATAATAGAAAGCGGTGTTGATACCTTGGATAAACGGTTTGGTACCGTAACGATATTTTCTTCTGTTCAATGGCTATTTTTTATTTTTGCAAATACTGTGATGGTCCCAATTTCGGTTGGAACAGTCTTCGGGCTGCCGGGAGAAACGATTGCGATGATGCTGAGAGCCTCGCTTATCTTTACGGGGCTGGCAACCATTTTTCAAGGCTGGAAAGGGCATCGCTATCCGCTCATGGAAGGCCATTCCGGCTTGCTGTGGGGAGTCATCTTAAACCTTGGACTGTCGGCATCGTCCCTTGGCATGAGCTATACGGAAATCGGGGGCGGAATTGCGACAGGCGTACTGCTCGCTTCGGCTGTCACTCTAATTCTAGCAGCCTTCAACGGCATCTCTCTGCTAAAATCGATATTCAGCCCGATGGTGATGTCCGTTTACCTGTTCCTATTAACCTTCCAGCTGATTTTCATCTTTTTCAAAGGCATGATGAAGGTCAGTGAACAGGGAACCATTGATGTTCCCATCACCCTTTATTCCTTTGCACTCGTCATTTTTGTAAGTTTATTAAAATTAAAAGGGAACACCGTCATCAGCAATTTTTCCATCTTAATAGGATTGCTGGCAGGATGGATCGGCTATGATCTCCTGTTTGCCGGTCAAGCGATGGAGGGGACAGCGTCCGGAGATGTGAGCTTTACACTGTTTCCGCTGGGACAGCCTAACCTCGAAATCGGAATCGTGGCCGTCGCCTTTTTTGCCAGTCTGATGAACCTGAGCAACACAGTCGCTTCCATCAGCTCCAGTGACCGTTTATTTAAAAAAGAATCCGGGAAACGCGAATACCGCGGATCGATTTTTATAACCGCAGTTTTCACAGTGATGGGAAGCGGGTTTGGTCTCGTGCCGTATACGCCATTCACCTCATCGATCGGATTTCTGCAAAGCACGAGAATATTGATGAGAACACCATTCTTCATCGGCGGCGCGCTCCTGACGGTCATTGGCCTGATTCCGCATCTCGGGTCATGGCTGGCGGGCATGCCGGTAACAGTCGGGAACGCCGTGCTGTTTGTCGCGTACCTGCAGCTGTTCGGGACTGCTTTTAACAGCTTAAGCGGAAAAGTGTTCAACTCAGACACAATATTCCGTTTAGCCGCACCCGTCCTGATCGGCATCAGCTTGATGAATACACCGGCTGCGGTATTCGCAGAATTGCCGGTTCTGATTCAGCCATTCCTATCCAACGGGCTTTTGATGGGCGTCCTGATCTCCATTCTTCTTGAAAAAATGGTGAACTGGTCTGCGTTCGAACAGCTGGAATTGAAGAATAACTAGAAAAATCCCCTGATGAAGGGGATTTTTTTAATAGATGGATGATGCATTGGCAGGCAGGATGCGGACATGCTTTAAAAAAGCAGTTACACGCTTATCATCTTCAAACGGGTATTCGAAGCCCAGCTTTTCTGCGACCTCGACGGCCGTTTCTCTGAAAAGGGAGCACATTGTAAAAAGGGCTTCCCATATGTGTTGAAAATCGGCGTCTGAATAGGTGGATTCGAACTGCTCCCATATCTCGTCAGGAAGAAAATCGGGCAGATACTTGCCTGCTTTGCCTGCGCTCTTTGTAAAATCGTCTGTGATGCCGACCCTCCATTCGAGCATGGTAATTAGCACATTGCGGTTGATCTGCTCATGCATAAACATCGCATAAGTAAGCTCCCTGCGCCAAAGCCCTTTGCTGATATTCATCGTGATCCACCAAAATTCATTGCAGAGATCTGCAAATTCCTGGGCATCCGGTTTCTTGATCAGATAATCCCGGTCACTGGCTGGCGGCAGGTACCCAATCAGCCCATCCTTATCAAGAAGCAGCACACTCAGACTATCGGGCTCCAGCAGCTCATCCATCTCTTCAGCCGGAATCAAAGTCAGATCAATCCGGTTCCCATCCATAAACTGCATCAAATAGGGGAAGCGTCCGTGCCCATCGGCAGGCGGCAGCACCTTCTCCTCCGGCATCTGCATCATAACCCGCTCGCCAAATACATCCACCCAGCTATGATCACTGGTAAAGGACTCCATTTCCCTAACTATGTACACAATATCGTAATCCTGGAAAATATCCTTCCTCACATTCGGATTTGTGCGCGAGCCATTCAGAATAACCGCGCGCACCCGCTCATCTTCCCGGGCTGTTGATAAAATCAGATTCATCATCTCGGTTTCGGTTCTTGATTTCATGTGGCCTCCTGGATTGTTTGGTTATACTATTAAGATACTTTCTTTAGGGGGGAATTCCTCCTGTTTTCATCATAAACCTGAAAAAGGGCAATTGAGTGGGAGTGAAGGGCTTCAGTATTTCTGCTGAATCCCTCAT
>CAKQBC010000308.1 GCA_934215995.1 uncultured Bacillus sp.
CAGTATGGCGGCCTGATGAAGCCCAAATGAAACATACCCGACTCTATAAATGGATGGAAAGCCTCGGATATTCCGATTATGACCTTTTCCACCAAAAATCAATCGAAGATGTCGGCTGGTTTTGGGACCAGGCCGTAAAAGTGCTCGGCATCAGATGGTATAAGGAATATGATGCAATCCTCGAGAGGGATACAGATTGGAAATATCCCGTTTGGTTTAAAGGCGGGAAAATGAATATTGTTGAAAATGCGATAGGCAAGTGGGCAAAGGACCCGGATACTGCCGGAAATCAAGCCCTCATATGGGAAGGAGATGACGGGGCTTCCCTCACATATACGTTTGCAGAGCTGCAAAAAGCAGTCCATTCAGCCGCCGCCGGCTTCCTGAAGCTCGGCATCAAAAAAGGTGAAGTCGTGACCATATATATGCCGATGATCCCGGAAACAGTGATCAGTATGCTTGCCCTGGCCAAAATCGGTGCAATCTTCTCCCCCGTCTTCTCTGGTTATGGTGCTGAGGCAGTCGCGACCAGAATCCAAGCAGCCGACGCCAAATATGTGATAACCGCAGACGGATATTACCGGCGCGGCAAAAAAGTGCTAATGAAGCATGAAGCCGACAAAGCGATTGAAAAAAGCCCATCCGTCCAATCCTGCATCGTCGTTAACCGCATCTCAGAGCCCGTCTCATGGAATATTGGGCGTGATATCCATTGGGACTCCCTCATTTCAAACAACCAACAAGTGGAAACATTGCAAACTTCAGCAGAAGACCCATTTATGCTTATCTATACATCAGGCACTACAGGCAAACCGAAGGGCGCAGTCCATACACATGGCGGTTTTCCGGTCAAAGCGGCATTCGATTCCGGAATCGGCATGGACGTAAAACAAGGCGACACATTCTTTTGGTACAGCGATATGGGCTGGATGATGGGGCCTTTTCTTGTATTCGGAGGGCTTGTCAATGGTGCTGCAATCGTCCTGTATGAAGGGGCTCCTGATTTCCCCAACAATGACAGGCTCTTTGCCATCTGCAGCAAGTACGGGGTGACCCATCTTGGCATATCGCCGACTTTCGTCCGCTCCATCATGAACGGGGATCCCGCAAGGATACAAAGCCACGACTTATCGAAATTAAGGGCAATCGGCTCAACCGGCGAACCATGGAACCCCGACCCTTGGCTATGGCTGTTCACAACCGTATGCAAAGAAGAGATACCGATCATCAATTACTCAGGCGGCACTGAAATTTCCGGAGGCATTTTAGGAAACACTTTATTGAAAGCGATTACACCGATCACCTTCAACACTCCGCTTCTCGGAATGGATGTGGACGTTTTCGACAGTGAAGGGAAACCGGTCAGCAATGATGTCGGCGAACTTGTGATCAAACAGCCTTGGGTCGGAATGACAAACGGGTTCTGGAAAGAGAACAAGCGGTACGAAAATGCTTACTGGAACCGCTGGGAACATGTTTGGGTGCACGGGGACTGGGTGATTAAAGATGATGAAGGGTATTGGACCATCACCGGGCGTTCGGATGATACACTGAATATCGCCGGCAAGAGGGTCGGCCCTGCCGAATTCGAATCGGTATTGGTGACGCATCCGGCTGTCATTGAATCTGCCTCGATTGGCGTCCCACATCCTGTGAAGGGCGAAACAACGGTTTGTTTCGCTGTGATCGACGGCCTTCCAAGCAAAAGCCTTCAGCAGGAATTAATTGAATTGGTAGCTCTCCATATGGGCAAGGCATTAAAACCGGAAACTGTCTATTTCGTTCCCCAGCTGCCAAAGACGAGAAACGGCAAAGTAATGAGGCGTGTCATCAAGTCCGCGTACCTGAATCAGCCGGAAGGTGATTTGTCATCCCTCGAAAATCCGGAAAGCATCGAAGCAATCAAAAACCTCTGCAACACGATGAAGATGGCAGATTAAACATACAAGACCCCGCAGATCATTTGCGGGGTCTCTTTGCTTTCCACCAAGTATCGAACACAGTGATCGGGCCGAACCGTTTATGTTCGGTTTTCATATACCAGCCCTCAATCTTTTCGGCAACGTCCCCAGGAACCTCTTTTCCTTCCAGGTAGTCATCGATGTTTTCATACGTAACGCCGAGGGCCACTTCATCCGGAACCTGCGGTTTATCATCCTCTAGGTCTGCGGTAGGTGTTTTTGTATATAAATGTTCAGGGCAGCCAAGCATCTTAAGTATTGCCTTTCCTTGGCGCTTGTTCAGTCTGTACAATGGAGCGAGGTCGCAGGCACCGTCCCCATGTTTCGTAAAGAACCCGGTGATGGCTTCCGCTGCATGGTCCGTCCCGAGGACAGCACCGTGGTAAATACCGGCAAGGTCGTATTGGACTTTCATCCGTTCACGGGCTTTTGCATTCCCTCTTAAGAAATGCGACATTTCGTCGCCCGTCGCCTGCTCAACTGTCTGGATGCTCGCATCGACAGCATTCTTTATGTTGACCGTAATCACCCGGCTTGGTTTAATCCAGGCAATCGCGTCCTGGCAGTCATCCTCATCCAGCTGGACGCCATACGGCAAACGGACGGCGATGAATTGGTAGTCATCGTTTCCATTCTCCTCATTCAATTCATTCACTGCAGTCTGCGCCATGTATCCGCATAATGTGGAATCCTGCCCTCCGGAAATCCCAAGCACAAGGCTTTTCAGAAATGGATAACGCTTCAGATAATCCTTCATGAAGTCGACACTTTTCCTGAATTCATGCTCCGGTTCTATAGTCGGCTGTGCTTTTAATGTTGCGATGATTTCTGACTGTAAAGGTCTCATCTGCTTCCCTTCTTCCTTAAAAAATAATCTTAAGCCCGATTTTATCATATTTCCCAGTGTTATTAACATCTTTCCCTTGATATTTTTGCATTAAACAAGCTATAAAAACGGGATTTGCAGAAAATAAAAAGCTTCCCTTTCAGGAAGCTTTCACCTTTACACCGGATAAACACCATGTTTTCTGTCCGTGAATTGGATTTGCTTGCTTTCATAAGCCGCAAACCTTGAAATCAGCTCGGCCCGCAGATCGTTCGGGTCCACAATGGCATCGATGATCATTTCGGAAGCCAGCCTGTAAATATCGATGTCCTCTCGATATTCATCTCTTTTTTGACGGATGAATTCCTGGCGCTCCTCATCGTTCAGTTCCTTTATTTTATTGGCATAAACGGCATTGACGGCTGCCTCGGGGCCCATGACGGCGATTGAGGCGGTCGGCAACGCGATGCAGCAGTCCGGGTCGAATGCAGGCCCTGCCATTGCATACAGACCGGCTCCATACGCTTTACGGACAATGACGGAAATCTTAGGCACCGTCGCTTCACTCATCGCGGAAATCATTTTGGCCCCGTGGCGGATGATGCCTGCCTGCTCCACTTTCGTCCCGATCATGAACCCGGGGATATCCGCAAGGAATAATAGCGGAATGTGGTAAGCATCGCATAGCGTGATGAATTTAGCTGCTTTGTCTGCCGAATCATGAAAAAGCACGCCGCCTTTCACCTTCGGTAC
>CAKQBC010000309.1 GCA_934215995.1 uncultured Bacillus sp.
CAGTTATTGTTCATGGGTTTTTTTATGAAAAAATGGATATTAAGGGGGAAGTGGCATGAAGGTTAAGTTTTTATCATTCGTTTTAGTTTTACTGGCTGTCCTTGCCGGATGCAGCAGTGACACTGAAGTGCGAGAAACGGCTGAGATTGATTTCTGGTTCCCGGTTGCGGTTGGCGGGGACGTTGCAAACATTGTTGATGGAATTGTAGAAGAATTCGAGAAGGAAAATCCTGACATCAAGGTCAATGCGAAGTATGGCGGCAGTTATGCTGAAACGATGACACAGGTGATGGCGTCAGCGCAGGGAGGGAATCCGCCTGAACTTGCTGTTTTATTCTCAATCGATCTATTCACTTTACTTGAGAACGACCTGATCGAGGAAGTGACACCTTTGTTTGACGAAGAGTACTTAAATGATTTTTACGATGGATTCATGGCGAATTCTTCTATCGGAGATAAGGTATACAGCTTGCCATTCCAGCGCAGCACAATTGTCCTATACTACAACAAGGACGCATTCAAAGAAGCCGGACTGGATCCGGAAGCGCCTCCTGAAAACTGGGATCAGCTGGTGGAATACGGGAAGAAGCTGACGAAAAATGGCGGTAAGGACCAATGGGGTCTTGAAATCCCGAGTACTGGATACCAGTACTGGATGTTCCAGGCTTTAGCACTTCAGACTGAAGACAACATCATGTCTGAAGATGGAAAGAAAGTGTATTTCAATGCACCATACGCAAAAGAAGCGATGGATTACTGGTTGTCCCTTGGAAAAGAGCATAAGATCATGCCGGAGGGTGTCATTGAATGGGCGACAGTTCCTTCTGACTTCCTGAGCGGAAAAACAGCGATGATGTACCACACGACAGGTAATCTGACAAATGTGAAGAACAATGCAGACTTTGATTTCGGTGTATCATTCCTGCCGGCAAATAATCAGTATGGATCCCCGACTGGAGGAGGAAACATCTACTTGTTCAAAGATCTTCCCGAAGCTAACAAGGAAGCTGCGATCAAGTTCATGAAATTTCTTACAGAACCTGAGCGTGTAGCCCAGTGGTCTATCGATACAGGATATGTCGCCACTAGAGAATCTGCTTATGAAACAGACTTGTTGAAAAAGTATGTAGAGGAATTCCCGCCTGCACTTGTTGCCCGCGAGCAATTGGAATATGCGGATAGCGAATTGGCAACTTACCAAAATGGTGAGGTGCAGAAAATTTTCAATGATCATATTCAATCGATCTTGACTGGCCAAAGCTCAGTTGACGAAGGATTGGAAAAAGCTCAGGAGAAAGCAGAAGAAGTGCTGAAGCCTTTTCAGTAATAAAGCTGCAGCAGTGGACTGAATGGAGTGGAGCACAAGTGAAAATATGCTGACTTGGGCTCTCTTTATTCACAAGAAAGGCGGAGTGATTTGATGACTACCAAGCGAAAAAAATTCAGTTCCGGATCGAAACAGAATCTGTTTGCCTACGGATTACTATTTCCTTCTTTTATATTTCTAACTTTGTTTACGTTCTACCCAACGCTCAAGTCGATCCAGTTAAGCTTCTACAGTGGTCCGATGACCCGGCTGCAGTTTTCCGGATTGGATCAGTATAAAGAAGTTTTAGCTGATGAGATATTCAGGAAGGTCATCCTGAATAACATCATCTTCATGATTGGGACAGTGCCAACGAGTTTGTTCCTGGCGATGTATCTTGCCATCTGGCTGAATAAAAAAATGGCCGGAAGCTCCTTGCTTAGGACATCGTTTTTCTACCCGACAATCATTCCGTTAATTGCGGTAGCGAATATTTGGCTTTTCATTTACACCCCTCAGTACGGACTGCTCGATAACTTCCTTCATTTGTTCGGAGCAGGGGACACGAACTGGCTGGGGAATCCCAATACAGTAATGATTGTGATGATTGTCATGATCATTTGGAAAGATGCTGGTTTTTATATGATTTTTTATTTAGCTGGTTTGCAAAATTTACCGAGAGATGTCTATGAAGCGGCTGAGATCGAAGGGGCGAAACCGCTCCAGATGTTCCGTCATATCACGTTCCCGCTGCTGATGCCGACGACGCTTTTCGTCATGATCGTGGCGATTACGAATTCATTCAAGAACGTCGACCACTTGTACATTATGACTAAGGGCGGACCGGATAATGCCAGCAATCTGCTGCTCTATCATATCTATGAAGCGGCATTTACGAACTGGGATCTTGGCAAAGCTGCAGTTCTGACCGTAATTTTGATTGTTATCATGCTGGGGATCACAGCATTCAACTATTTGTACCTTGATCGGAAAATCCATTATTAAGGAGGGTGAGAATCGATGAAAAAACTGAACTATGGCATCATTATTGTTCTTGGGATCATTTCGTTTATCCCCCTGCTTTGGGTAATTATCACTTCTTTCTCTCCCGGGAATCAAGTGATCAATGGAGGTTTTCCGTTCTGGGTCTCAAACCCAACAGTTGAAAACTATGTGAAAGCGTGGGAGACTGCACCATTTATCCAATACTACATCAATACGTTCGTCATCGTATTTGGCGTGCTTATAGTCCAGTTGTTCACGATTACGCTTGCAGCTTTTGCTTTTGCGCGGGTGAACTTCAAAGGAAAAAATGTACTGTTCATCTTGTTTTTGCTCCAGCTGATGATTCAGCCTGAAATTCTGTTGTTCCCGAACTACCAGGTTATTAGCCAGCTTGGGCTCGTCAATACGAAGCTGGCCGTCATGATGCCGTATTGGGCATCAGCATTCGGGGTATTCCTGTTGCGCCAGACTTTTAAGCAGGTCCCGTATGATCTCGATGAAGCGTCGAGAATAGACGGCTGTAAATGGTATCAAACTCTGTGGCATGTATACATTCCATCAGCAAAACCGACATATATTGCGTTTGCGCTCGTGTCCGTCAGTCACCATTGGAGCAACTTCATGTGGCCGTTGATTATCACGGATTCTGTCGAGTCCCGACCGTTGACCGTCGGACTTGCCTTGTTTGCGCAATCGTATGAAACGGGAGCACAATGGGGAATGGTCGCTGCAGGTACGGTAATGGTCATCATGCCATTAGTAGTTGCTTTCTTCATTTTCCAAAAACAATTCGTATCAAGCTTCATGCATTCAGGAATCAAATAGGGGGTGGTTAAATGGATATTCATTTTTTGGGAACGGGAAGTGCCTATCCCGGTTCCAATCGCGATAATACTTCAATTTGCTTTTCGAATGACGGTTATCATGTCCTGGTCGATGTCAGCGGCAATCCTTGCAGAAAACTGAAGCAGATGCAGATAGACTTAAGTGAGCTCGATGCAGTGGTGTTCACCCATTTTCATATCGACCATATTTATGGGTTGCCATCTTTGCTGTGGGGGATGTGGCTGGAAGACAGGAAAAAGACTTTACGGATTTTTTGCGATTACCGTAATGAGAAAAAGCTTCACGAATGGCTGGCGACAATGGAGGCTGATAAGTGGCCGATCGCCTTTTCCATTGAGGTGAAAACATTTGATGGTGATGAGCAAGAGG
>CAKQBC010000310.1 GCA_934215995.1 uncultured Bacillus sp.
GAATGGGGAGAATTGGTGCGCCAAAATCCGATCTTCCCTCCATTAACACTTGAAGAAGGCGGAGCTGTAGGCGGGATCGATTTCGGAGTAGTCGCTGAACGTATGCAAAACAATACGGTTACGATGGGGCGAGCATTGATTGCTTCCCTATTTAAAGCATGCTTGGATCGCGGTGTCGAAACGTTAATTGAGACAGCTGGTAAAGAACTGATCATGGGTGAAGACGGGGAAGTAGCTGGAGTGGTCGCTGAAACAAAAGACGGCGAAGTCCTTCGTTTTGCTGCCCGTAAAGGGGTTATCCTTGCATCAGGCGGATTCGAATGGAATAAGCAATTAGTGAAATCATTCCTGAAAGCTGAATTCACACATCCGGTAACGCCTCCTGGGAATGAAGGCGATGCGCTTATGATGGCTATGAAAGCTGGTGCTGCACTTGAAAATATGAGTGAAGCATGGTGGTACCCAGCGATGGTCGATCCGACGTTTGAATATGAAGACAATGTAATGGCTCAGCTTGGCGGGGGACGTAACGGCCCGAACTCCATTATCGTGAATAAGTACGGACGCCGTTTCGTTCATGAAGGAACAACTTACAACGATATGCCAAGATCCTTCTTTAACTATGATCCGGTAAAAGTTGAGTTCCCGAACCAAGGGCCCAACTGGATGATTTTCGACCAACAGCTGAAAGACAGCCAGTTGATTGTAACGATGACACCTGGTGACCCTGCTCCTGAATGGGTGGATCAAGCAGATACCATTCGCGGGCTTGCTGAAAAAATCGGTGTTGATCCGGATGGTTTGGAAGATGAAATCCGTAAATGGAACGAGTACTGCGAACAAGGCGTGGATCCGGACTTCCATCGCGGAACCATTCAATTTGAAGCGTTGACAGCCGGAGGCGGAAGCCCTGAAAAGAACCTTGGAAAAATTGAAAAAGGACCGTTCTACGCATTGCCAATCTATTTGGGTGCGCTAGGAACAAATGGCGGACCGAAAATCAATGAAAATGGACAAGTGGTTAACTTTAAAGGGGAACCGATCAAAGGATTATACGCAGCAGGAAATGCTTCAGGAAATCCGCTTGGACCAATTTATCCAAGTGCCGGCGGAACAATCGGCCCAGCAATGGTATTCGGCTTCTTGGCTGGACAGCACGCCGCAAAAGCATAAGGGAAACTTACTCAGAAACAGGAAGGTGCAGAAAAAATGCCGCAAGGAACACATACAGTAGAAGTACCATTAGACATTCAAACGATTTGGGACTTTGTTCATGATATGAACAATTGGGCTCCGCTCGTTCCAGGATACATCGACCATGAAATTTTAAGTGAACGCCAGTCCACATGGGCTTTTAAAGGTGACTTAGGCTTCATGAAAAAAACAGTTAAGCTGCAAATTGATATTAAAGAATGGAATGAGCCTTCTGAAGTAACATTTGATTTAAAAGGCCTTTCTGATAACTTTAAAGGCGGAGGCTACTTCCGTGCTGAAGTCGTTGATGAAAATACGACCAAAATGTCCGGACACCTGGACATCACTGCCGGCGGCATGATGGGGGCTATGGTCAACCAGATTCTGACCAAGTTTGTTCCGCAAACAGCTGAAGATCTGACAGAAGCGATTGTAGCCAAACTATTGGAAATCAATTCAGTGAAATAAGAAGAAAAGAGGCCTTTCAATCGGAAGGCCTCTTTTCTTGTTCAAAGTGGGATAAAAGAATATTCTTCATTGCAATCAAATCATTTTTCCTTGGAACAGGGACGATCATATCCTCCAGCAGGATGGAATATAAAGAATATTTTTTTACCGCCGTTCCAAACATATTCAATAGTGTGCTTGCATCAGTATCGTCGTTCAATGAAAGCCTTATGCTTCCATCATGTTTTCCTTCCTTAACGATTTCTCTGACTATATTGCCGATTTTTCCGTAGGCCCTGTTAATTTCTTCAAGCAAGTTTTTCTCAATCGGCCTGAATGCAACGTACAGATCAAATGCTTCCAGCAGTTTTGTAGAATCATTGTTTTCTTTTGATATATATTGAATATAGGCGGTCAGCACATCATCAATTTTTTCAATGCCTTTTTTGTCCGATGCGATAATCATCTCAAAATGAGGCACGAGTTGTTCAATCACTTCTTTTACCACTTCAATGATTAAGTGCTCTTTCTTCGGAAAATAGCGAAAGAGCGTTGCAACGCCAACACCTGCTTCATCCGCAATCTTCTGCATCGTCGTTTTTTCAAATCCATATTCAGCAAACAGTCTTTTCGCTGTCTGGATCATGTTTCTTCGCCTTTCCAATTTCTTTTCCAACCCCATCACCTGCTTTGTCCTATTATATTGCTATTTTATAGTAAATGGCAGAATCAGACACGGATGTTGATTGTGTAATGGAGAGCATAGATAGATAACGATTTGGCTAAAGCTCTAAATGCTACAGGAGATCTGCCGATATATATACAATGGGTGCCTATTATTGGATAGAATTGAGGTCTATTAATCAATCGATTGATTAATATCATTATCCTATTTTTTTATATTTATGGGTTATTTATACAAATTAACTGTGGTAAGGTAGATAGATAGGGACCTTTTTAATAGGTTAATAGTATTAAAAAACAACGGGGAAGTGGAGAGTATCAAGAGAAAAGCAACGTTGGTCTGTTTGTTGTTTTTGATGGCGGTGCCGGCTACAGCGAATGCCGGTTCGCATGGTTTCAAGGATGTATCGAAGAGCTTCTGGGGCTATTATGAGATTGAGTTCCTGAAAGATAAGGATGTCATCAAGGGATACACGGATGGTTATTTCCGACCGGGAATCACGATTACGAGAAAAGATGCGGCTGTCATGCTGACGAAAGCCATGCAACTGAATGTACTGGACAAGCCTGACATCATTCCATCTGATATGAGACAAACAAGCCCAGGCTATAAAGAAGTGCTGGCTGTCCTGAATAGCGGTCTGTTTATGCTTTCGGAAGAAGGGAAATTCAATCCGGACCAGCCTCTGTTGCGTCAGGATATGGCGATGGCACTTGCTATAGGGTTGTCTTATGAAGGGAGAGGAACTTCTTCGTTTACGGATGTAAGTATAGATAGCCTGTATTATCCATATATTGATGCAATTAATCATTATGGAATCACAAGCGGGTATAATGATGGCTCATTCCGACCGGAGGAGAAAGTGAACCGAGGTCAGTTTACAGCTTTTTTGTCGCGGATCTACAGTAAACCATTGGAGTATGTGGTAATGCAGAATGGACAGGAAGTAGGAAAGGCGAAAAGGGAAGAGGATGCCATTGAATTGGCCCTTCAGACACCTGACTCGACTGTCCATCCCCTCAGTCATCATATGAAGGATTTCTCTGCAGTGCTGCCTGGCAATGAAGGGGCTGATATCAAAAATGGTGTCCTGATTTATAACGGAATAAAAGAGAAGGAAACATTCGACTCTGAATTTTATTTGCCCTACTTGGTGAGTGACCCGGTTGAGAGAACCGGAAAGATG
>CAKQBC010000311.1 GCA_934215995.1 uncultured Bacillus sp.
AAGCGTTAGCTTTTAGGAACGCCTCCCCCCTCGAGGTCACAAGCTTGTCTAGTTGCGGCTCCTAGGGACGAAAGACTAGCCAATCCCTTTCAGAAGGAAAGAACACCTTCTTGCAGGGCTCGTCTTGTGCTTGTCGGGGGTGGGCAAGGCGCTTCCGCATTTCTAAAATTGTCCAGCTCCAGGCGCCATCGGCTCTCGGGTCTAAGCCAATCCGTCCAAAAGGTTAAAAAAACAACCTTTTAGCCGGCTCGTCTTATGCTTGTCGCCGATAAGCGGGCGCCGTATGCATTTCTTAACAAGGGGTGAAAAAACATGCTTGGTTTAGCGAAAGGATTATCGTATACCCTAAAAAACCTGACACGCAAAAAGGTAACCTATGACTATCCGAATGAACCGCTTCCGCTTCCGGACAGGTTCAGGGGAATTCAAAAGTTTTATCCTGAAAAGTGCATCGTGTGCAATCAGTGTGCAAATATTTGTCCAACCGATTGTATCCAGCTGACAGGCAAAAAGCATCCGGACCCTGCCAAAAAGGGAAAAATCATTGATACCTATGACATCAATTTCGAAATTTGCATCCTTTGCGACTTGTGCACAGAAGTCTGCCCAACCGAAGCGATTATCATGACCAATAATTTTGAACTGGCGGAATATAGCCGGGATGAGCTGTTTAAAAATCTTGAATGGCTTGATGAAAATGATGAAAATATACGGAAGGTGAATAAAGCATGACGTTTTCAGGTGAGTTTTTAGCGTTTATGTCTCTAGCTTTAGTTGCGGTCATCGGCGGCGTGCTTTTATTAAACCTTACCAAAGTCGTGCATATGGTTGTCGCCCTGGTATTTACATTTGTAAGCATTGCCGGAATTTATGTGCTGCTTTCAGCTGAATTCCTGGCTGCCGTCCAGATCTTAATTTACTCCGGTGCCATTACCATCATCATGCTGTTCGGAATCATGCTGACACGCCATAACGATACAAGCGAGCCGAAAACAGGACGCCTTCGAAAGCTGTTATTATTCCTGGGAGTGCTTGGCTTTGCTTTCGCGGTGTACATCGGGATTTATAACCTCGATTTGCCGTCAGCACCGAATGACCTTCATGTCAATAATACAGAGCAAATCGGAATTGAGCTTTACTCAAAATTCATAATTCCATTTGAAGTAACATCTGTTCTATTGTTGGTCGCCTTAATTGGTTCTATTGTTTTGGCCAAAAGAGATGATGAGAAGGAGGCGGAAAAGGAATGAGTGCAGTTCCCGTTCAAGCCTACCTTGCATTGGCTTTAATTCTCTTCTGCATCGGGCTGTATGGTGCCTTGACAAAGCGCAATACCGTAATTGTCCTGATCTCGATCGAACTGATGCTGAATGCGGTCAATATTAATCTGGTGGCATTCAGCAAATACGGCATTATGCCATCCATAACAGGCCAGATATTTGCTTTGTTTACAATCACTGTTGCAGCAGCAGAAGCAGCAGTTGGCCTGGCGATATTAATTGCCCTGTACCGTAATAAAAAGAGTGTTAATATTGATGAAATGGATGCTATGAAGCACTAAAGAGACTGTGGAAATGCAGCCTGACTGGCTGAGAATAGAGAGTAGTGAAGGCTGCCATATATGGCGCCGCCTTTATGGACCTGAAAAAAGGTCCCAATCTGACACGCCAAGCATTAGGGTGTGTTCAAAAAGGGGATTGTGATAATGATGGAGAATGCATGGATCATACCGCTTTTCCCGCTTTTATCGTTTTTGTTCCTTATTTTATTCGGCAAACGGCTAAAAGAAGCGAGTGCTTATATAGGAATTCTGTTTACCCTGGCATCGCTTGTCTATTCAATATTGGTGCTATTTGACCGGTTTTCGGCACCAACTTTTAAAGCAGAAGGCGTTTGGCTGACTATAGGGGATGTTCAGTTAACAGCGGGTTTTGAAGTTAATCAGTTAAATGCATTGATGCTGGTAATTGTATCACTTGTCAGTTTCCTGGTACATACGTATTCGAAAGGGTATATGCAGGGTGATGACCGCTTCCCTGTTTTCTATGCTTATTTAGGGTTATTTACATTTGCCATGCTGGGCCTTGTCATCTCGCCTAATCTGCTTCAGACGTACTTCTTCTGGGAACTTGTCGGACTTGGTTCCTTCCTGCTGATCGGTTTCTATTTTTACAAAGAGGAAGCAAAGGCTGCGGCTAAAAAAGCATTTATCATGACCCGTATTGGGGACGTCGGCCTTTTGATCGGAATGATTCTATTATTCTGGCAGGCTGGCAGCTTTGAGTATGATGAAATTTTTGCAGCTGTTGAAGCTGGTGCCATTTCTGGCACAATGATTACGTTAACAGCCATTCTTATCTTTGTAGGGGCTGTCGGTAAATCGGGCCAGTTCCCGCTGCATACCTGGCTTCCGGACGCAATGGAAGGACCGACGCCGGTCTCCGCATTAATCCATGCTGCGACAATGGTAGCGGCAGGTGTGTATTTAGTGGCAGCGCTGTTCCCGCTGTTTACAGCAAGTGAAACAGCACTGATGACTGTTGCTGTAATTGGGGCATTCACAGCCATTTTTGCGGCAAGCATCGGCCTGGTCCAAAAGGATATTAAGCGGGTGCTCGCTTATTCAACCGTCAGCCAGCTTGGCTATATGATGCTGGCGCTGGGATCTGCCGGATATGTAGCCGGTGTATTCCATTTAATGACACATGCCTTTTTCAAGGCCTTGCTGTTTCTTGCAGCCGGAAGTGTCATCCACGCGGTTCATACACAGAATATTGAACATATGGGCGGATTATGGAAAAAGCTGCGCCTGACTGGCCCTCTATTCCTGATTGGGACACTGGCGATCAGCGGGGTTCCATTATTTTCAGGGTTCTTCAGTAAAGATGAGATTTTAATTGCTGCCTGGGCGCATGGGAATACAGCGCTGTTCTGGCTAGCGGTGATTGCTGCGTTCTTTACGGCATTTTATATGTTCCGTCTGTTTTTTATGGTTTTCGCTGGTGAAGCAAGAACCGATATGAAAAATGTTCACGAGTCGCCTAGTGTAATGACGCTGCCAATGGTGGTCCTAGGGGTGCTGGCTGTAGTGGCTGGATATGTGAATACGCCATGGTTTGGTACGTTTCTTGGTGATTGGCTCGTGGAAGATAACCATGCTCTGGGCCATGGCCATATTGAGGGACCTGCATGGATAATGATTGTCGCCACTGCTGTATCCCTGCTTGGAATTTTCCTTGCCTGGCTAATGTACGGCAAACGTTCGCTTGCCCGTGACTGGCTTTCAAGCAGAATGCCGCTTTCATACAACGTTCTGTACAATAAATACTATATTGATGAATTCTATTCGCTGACAGTGGTGAAGGGTGCGAAATTCATTAGCTCATTCCTGCGATTCCTGGAAGTGTTCCTGGTTGAAGGACTTGTGAAGAGCGTTACTGGAATCACGTCTGCACTCGGAAGACTGGGTTCTAAATTTCAAAATGGCCAGATTCAGACAT
>CAKQBC010000312.1 GCA_934215995.1 uncultured Bacillus sp.
GTTCGATTGCCGACATGTCTTCTTTCATCGTACTGGCTTTCGTTGCAGCGCAGATGATTGCCTACTTCAGCTGGAGCAATATCGGCCCTGTCCTTGCCATTAAAGGGGCAGAGCTTCTGGAAGCGATGAACTTCACGGGGCTGCCGATGATTATCGGATTTATACTAATCTGTGCCTCCATCAACATTCTGATTGCCAGTGCATCAGCGAAATGGGCGCTATTATCCACCATTTTCGTTCCGATGTTCATGTACCTGGGATACAGTCCCGGCTTTACACAAATGGCATACCGAATCGGGGATTCCATTACAAACCCGATTACGCCGATGCTAGCGTATTTTGCGATTTTACTGTCGTTCACCAAAAAGTACGACAAGAATATCGGCATGGGGACATTGCTTTCCGCCTTGCTGCCGTATTCGGTCTTTTTCGCAATCGGCTGGATCATCATCTTCTCCATCTGGTACTTGCTCGGCTTGCCTCTTGGACCCGGAGAACCGTTAAGAATATAAGAAATGGGAGGAAAAATAATGGAGAAATTATTCTCGCTTCTAGAATTGCATGAACAGGAAATGATCGGGATTCGCCGGCATCTCCACCAGCATCCGGAGCTGTCTTACCATGAAGTTGCCACACCGGCTTTCATAGCCGATTACCATAGGAATCTCGGCCATGAAGTTCGCACTGGGGTTGGCGAACGAGGGGTCACTGCAGTCCTTCGCGGCGGAAAGCCAGGCCAAACCGTTGCATTGCGGGCTGACTTTGACGCATTGGCGATACAAGAGGAGAACGATCTGCCTTATAAATCTAAGGTCGCTGGCGTCATGCATGCCTGCGGACATGATGGACACACCGCCGCTTTGCTCGTTCTCGCTAAAGCGTTGAACCAGATCAAAGACCAGCTAGAGGGCACAGTCGTTTTCATTCATCAGCACGCTGAAGAACTAGCACCCGGAGGGGCAATCGCCATGATTGAGGATGGCTGCCTGGAAGGGGTTGATGTCATATTCGGCACCCATCTTTGGGCCACTGAACCGGTTGGGAACCTGATGGTCAAAAGCGGCCCTATCATGGCTGCCGCCGATGAATTCAGGCTAACGGTCAAGGGCCAGGGCGGACATGGTTCAGAACCGCATATGACGAAGGATTCCATCATGATCGCATCCCAATTCGTCGTCAATGCCCAGCAGATCATCTCGAGACGGGTTAACCCTCTCCAGCCTGCAGTGCTTTCAGTCGGCCATTTCGAAGCGTTGAATCCCTTCAATGTAATCGCTGATACAGCATTCCTGAAAGGAACTGTGAGGACCTTCGACGAAGAGACAAGGTCATTGATTGAACGGGAACTGGAAAAGGTCGTCAAGGCTTCCGTGCTTGCGGCCGATGCTGATTATCAGTATGAGTACAGACGGGGTTATCCTGCAGTCGTCAACCATCCGGAGGAGACGGCTTTCCTGATGGAGGCGTCAAAAGCGGTAGAGGAAGTTAACGTATGCCGTATATGTGAACCGATCATGGGAGGAGAAGATTTCGCTTATTATCTGCAGCATGTCAAAGGCTGCTTCTTTTTCACAGGGGCCGGCAATAAGGAAAACAATATAATATATCCGCATCATCATCCTAAATTCAATTTCGATGAACGGGCGATGCTGATAGCGGCCAAAACCCTTGGCGCTGCAACTGTCGCCTATCTTTCCCAGCAAAAGAATGAAAAAGCGGCTGTTCCTCAATGACAGCCGCAGAAATCCGGCATCCGGCTCCCTTAGCGGATGCTGGATTTTTCATATAAAAGTAAGGCAACGTGCAGGTTCATCACCTGTTCCCAATCATCTAAATCACAGTTTAACGTATCCTGTATCCGCTGCAGGCGATAATAAACCGTGTTTGGATGGACATGCAACGCAGTTGCTGTCTTACCTGCATGCTTATTGCTGTACAGGTACGCTTTCAACGTCTCCAGCAGTTCATCTGAGCCGGCGGTTCCTGTCCGGGGAAGAATGCCTCCCAGCATCTCTTCAATGAAATAGATAGCTTCCTCCTCATTCATATCCATGGCATAGCGTTTATATCCAAGGTCTTTAAATGTCCTTAACCCTTGCTTTTCGTTCCCTTCATGGTTGGCATCCTTATAAGAAATAGATACATGCTGCAGTGTCTTAACAATCCTCCCCATACAGACCGAGAGATCTGGAAACATAGTGATGAGGCTTTTCGATAGCTTTCGGACTGCAGCGTGGGGTTCCTCCATTTCATGTCCCATGTTGATCAGAAGGACAATTGATTTTTCATGGGGGAACGTCAGGACAGGGTGCTCCTGGCCATACAGTCTGGACACTTCCCGCTCTATCGTCATCATTTCAAGTACGTCGCCGAAACCCGTTTGATTGCTGGTCACGGAAATGAAACAATACTGGCCTGTAATCGGCATCCCATAGCTGATGAGAGAATGTTGTACATCTGCGGTCAAGTTGCGGTTCAGCAATTCCTTCAGGATTGCCTCTTTTTCCTCGCGGGCATGTTTGGTCTGCTCCTTAAATTTAAGCCGTTCCATTGCTACCAGGGACACCGCATGTTTGATGACCAGTTCCCCGACTATATTCAGTTCCTTCCCTCCCATTTCCACAACCAAGTATCCGAGCGTGCCGAAAGAAGAGGCAACGGATAGAACATAGCCGTAAAGATGCCCTTCCTTCCAAATCGGGTATAGTTTACCGGATGTAAGTGCCCTTTTATCCTCTTTTTTCAGCCACCCCTCCAAAAAAGCGATATCCCGGTCTTCTTTCGAGCTGGAAAATTCAAAGCGGTACAAAGGATCAAAGAAAAAGATCCGGCCACCGACCATTCCAGCCAGGCATTTCATGAGCGATTGCAAACCATTTCCCTTTATGGCAGCTTCATTCAATTGATTATGATAGGAAAGGATTGTCTCAAGCTGTTCGGCATGTTCCTGTTTTTCATAGAATGCTCTGGCATTTACGATTGAAATGGCTATCTGATGTCCGATCGCCTCCAAAAATTGCAAGTCTTCTTCATCGAAAAAACTGTCATTATGAAAATTATCAATGGTCAATACGCCGATTTTCTGATTTAAATGAGTAAGCGGAACGGACACACAGCTTACTGGCATAACAGCGCCAATTGTGGACTTTAAGTAATACTCCTTTGTTCTGGTCCGCATATTGGACATGGCATCGTCGATTTCTTCCCCATGCAGGAGCATGCTTTTGCCTTCGGCGAATACCTTCCCGCTAATGCCTTCTCCGGGAAGCAGTGTGTTTTTTATATACATCTCTTCCTTAAAATTGACTGCCGCCTCAATCCTCAGGTACTGTTCTTTTTCATCCCAAAGGAGCAAAAATCCGGCATCGGCTTTATCTGTCGCTTCAATCACATCCGAGATGATATCCCTGATCAATTCATTCAAACTGCCATTTGATGTAATGTTCTTCGACATCTGGATAAACGTATGCAAACGTCTTTTAATGTCTCTATCCT
>CAKQBC010000313.1 GCA_934215995.1 uncultured Bacillus sp.
ATACTGATCAAGTTGAATTGTTTTTTCGTTTCCACCTGTCTGTGCTTCTCTTTCAAATGGGTGAAATTCGTCGCAAATACCGATCCGGTCGGCTGCACAATCAAATGGATCCGCTTCGGGGATTCAATAATATACGTGCCCGCTTCATCGGCAAGCAAATGCACCGCCTGGCGAACATCCGGTTCGAAATAAATCTGGAATTGTTCATTGTTTTCGTCGATCACTTTGTCCTTCAATAAGGAAAAATAGACCGCGGCTGCTTTTTTTACGATTTCCGCGTTCATTCATTACCCTCCATCATGCAAATCTTAAATGGCGTTATCTTCGTGCGGTACCAGATGAAGGCTTCCGCCCGGTGGTCGAATTCGGTATAGAGCTTCATGCCTTCAATGGAACTAAACCTTGGATGCTCCTGCATGAGCTTGAACAACAGCTTTTCCCGTTCATCTGTGATCGTCTCTTCTTTCCGGTTCAGCACTTGAATTGCCAAAGGCTTCTTATCGAACATCATCCACAGATCCAATGTTTCGCTTTCTTCGAACCATTCATCCTGGACTTCCTGGGGTAACGTTGCCAGGTCGCTCAGCGAAAACTCGCCGTGCTTGACGAGATGGTCAAACACATAGGACCAAGCTTTGACGACTGATTCCCAGTCAACGATTTTCCGCGGTTGCCATTCATCCTGCTGTTCTTCCTCTGCCACTTCATCTGTAATCAGGATATCGTCCATTTGCTGTTCGCCCCAAATCCAGTCCAATGGCAGGATGAAATCATTTTCAGGTGAGAAAAGCGGGGAAAGGATTGTTTCGACAGTCGTAAAATCCTTGACGCCCTCTTTCATCAGCCACTGCTCATATATTTGTTCGCGGAAGGAGACGATGCTGTGTTCCCAGAACAAGGATGGATTCTCCGCTTTCAGCTTCATTTCATAGGAAATGTTCTGGATGACGAGTTTGGCGAAGCGGTCATGCAGCTGCCTTGTATGTTCGATTTTTCCTTGCAGGACAATCAATTCCTTATGTACCTGTTCATTCGCTTCATTCCGTTTCGCTTTTTCGATCATGGACGTGATTGTACGGAAATGGTTCTTTTCTTCCTCAAACTGCTTCTCGATTTCCTGCCTGTTGTCCCCTCGCTGCCTTTCCTGTTCGGCTACGAGGATTTTCGGGTTGTTCATCATTTCCTTCTGGAATGTATGCTCATTGATCATCAGGCGGTTCACCCGTGAAATCAGATGGTCGAGGTTGCGGGAGGCTTTGCTGAAGTTTCCGTTCTTAATTAATTGCATACTGTATAATTGCTCAATCGTAATCTGGAATTCTTCCGCCATCTCCCGGCTCATGAAAATCATTTCTTGGGCGATATCCGTCAGTTTATAGATAATAGAGCCGCCCATATCAAGATTCGTGTACAGCTCATCCATCGTTACATAACGGAACGTCTGCGTCTCCCAGGATTGCCTGATTTCATCATAATAAAGCGCTTCGAAAGGCTTACTGTATTCTTCCTTCCCTTGATACAGCAAACCGTTGGCGATCCGTTCGATCAATTTATCATCAGCGGTAAGCCCCATCTGGCGGATCGTATCTTCGACCATCCCGATGATGTCCTTTTTGCTGCGGCTGTCATCGTCATTCAGTTCCCTGTAGAAAATCGTGAGGAGCACCTGCATAAGGATCGTTTGGATATGCGGTTTCAGTTCGCCCGTCTCCATGCCCCTCCCAAGCTCGAACAGGGGATTGAGGCGTTTCATCCGCTGGCTGAAGCCATGCCATGATTCATTCACATCCATCGCCTCCATGTTTCGATTGTCAACACTTCCTGTGGAATCCGTTTTGCTTCGTTCCATAACTCCATCAGTTTGGCCCGTTCATCTTCTTCGAACCAATCAAAGAACGTATCACGATGGAACGGGTTCAGTGTTTGCCCGATTTGCTCGTTTGCCTGGCCGGCACACTCCAGCATTTTTCGGTAAATTTTCAACGCCGGCTGAATCGTGCAGCCAGGATATTTCCCAACCAGCCTGGAGTAAATACTGTAACCTTCCGCATCGAGGTCTCCTGCGTAATAAAACAAATAAGGCTTCTCTTCAAACATGCGGAAAAAGAAAGAGAAGCTTCTTTCAATCTTGCTGCCTTCGCCGTAGATGATCAGCTCGGGCTCGTAATCCAATAGATCCTGCTCCAGCAAGTGGACACATGTATGGAAGAATGACAGGTTTTCGACAATAAGGACCCGCTTGATTTGATGGATGTCCGTACCTTGTTTCAGCCAATAGACAAAGGGCTCTCCGTATTTCACAACACGAAGCTGCTCCAAGCTGATGCCGATCCTTTTCAGGAAGCTCTGACCCGCCGGAAAGATTTTCTCATCGGTCAGAAACTTTTCATGGCCAAACAGCTCCAGGCTTCTTTCTTCGATGGAAACATCGGCACGCTCTTCTACTGATTTTAGGAACCGATAGAGGTTTTCAATCCTCTCCCATTCCTCTTTCGTCTGCCATTCCGGGTGGCGTTCATAATAGGAAAAGTCAAAAAGGTCCTTTTTCTTCAGCATTTCCATCCGGTCGAAGCTTTGTTTCTCCAGTTTGACGGCAGTCCAATAGTACAGGGGTAGCGCCGGCGTTTTCCCGTTCATCTGCCTGTTCTTGATTGGAATCAACAGCTTTTCCTCTTCCAGTTTCATGATCGTTTCATAAAACAAAATATAGCCATCAATGTCATAATAATCATCCGCAAGCTTACGGAGCTGATACTCCAAATCATTTATATTAATCTTCTTCTTTTGGTTCGGTTGTTGAATCGTTTCCACGAACCCTCTGATTCGGCTTTCTATTCTATTAATGCTTCACACCTTCTTTATGTACCTAGTAGTCCATTAGGATTATATCAAAATAAAGAGAGGAAGAGTATACATTTCAGGATAGGTATACGTTTGTGAGGCTTGTTTAGATGCGTTATTTAAACGAAAAGTAAAAGATGTTATTTTGCTATATTGGATGATGGAAAAAGACAGCGGCTCCACTCGGGGAAGCCGCTGCCGCTTTTAGTTTTTTGATTGAGATTGAACAAGCATGTTACAAGGACTTATTTTCTTTTCTGACAGTCAGGATTTCAGCTTGTTTTCCGTATTCAAGCCGAATCACTTTTCTGGCATCTACCGGGGTCCTTGCTTTCACCAGTTTCTTTTGGATTTCTCCATTCACTTCCATCTCAACAACAAAGCATTTAGAACCGCATTTCATGAGAATCATTCCTTATCTTGTTGATTCTAAATAAAGAACTTATTTTCTTTTTTAAGATATTAATCATAACCATGGTCTGTTAATTTTACTTCTGTTTCTATGTTGTAGAAACCCCTAGAAATGTTGACATAGAAAACACCTGTTTATTTTTAGCGGAAATTTTAACAAACAATAACATAGTTTAAGAAAGTAATGATTAATAACACTCTATTATAACAAATGACGAACTTAAAATATATTTCAC
>CAKQBC010000314.1 GCA_934215995.1 uncultured Bacillus sp.
TTTATATAGAAATAGCGATGATAAGGTTCAGTCGGAACTCCAGCTATCGGATATCAGACGGTATACGGAGGAACCGAAACCGGAAGCGAATGAATCCCTTTTATGGGTGGACGTTTATGACACATCGCCTGCTGAATTGCATTCCCTGGCGGAAATTTTCCATTTCCACCCGCTGGCGATCGAAGACTGCCTCCACCATACGCTTCGTTCCAAAGTGGATAAATATGATGACTATACATTTTTCGTCTTCAATGACGTGAAATACAACGAAGATAAAGAAGAAGAAATCACAACGCAGGAATTGAATGTGTTTCTCGGCCAGAATTTCATCGTGACTGTTCATCAAAACCAAATTCCTGCAATCGGAAAAGTCGTGAGGCGGCTGGCATATTCCACAAAGGCGATGGAAAAAGGACCCGATTATTTGTTTTACTTGCTGATTGATGAAATCGTTGATGAATATTTCCCGATTCTCGAACGTATATCGGAGCGGATCGACGAGCTTGAGGATGAAATGTATATCAACCCTGCCCAGGAAATTTCCGAGGAGTTCCTTGCGTTGAAGCGGACAATCGTTCTGTTCAGGAGGGTAGTCCAGCCGAAAAAACGGATATTCGCCAATGCCGGAAGCCGGTACCGGTTCAAGGTCCAGGAGGAGAACGTCCCTTACTTCATGGACTTGGTCGACCATCTGGAGCGAATATCGGATTCACTGGAAGTATTCAGGGATCTTGTATCAGGGGCAATGGATACGTATTTTTCCCTCGTATCCGCGCGGACGAATGACGCGATGAAGAAATTGACGATCATCACAACATTGACGGCTGTGCTGACGGCAATCACCGGCTTCTTCGGAATGAATACCCCGATTCCATTCCAGGATAGCCCGATGACCACTTATGTAATCCTTGCTATCGTCATCCTGCTACCGATTGCCGGGTGGCTGTATGCATTGAAACGGTATATCCAATAAGGTTAGCCCGACTGCCGTTGGCGCCAAAAAAGACTTGCAGATTCACAGCTGCAAGTCTTTTTTATTGGATATAATCACACAGTCAATTCCAGCAGATTGCCTTCCGGGTCTTCAATTACACTTTCATAATAGCCATCGCCGGTAACACGGGGACCATCCACATGTCGGTAGCCGTCTTTTCGCAGCCGCTCTGTCAATTGATCGACGGCTTCCCTGCTTCCAAGTGAAAAGGCAATATGTGCCCATCCGATCCTGTTCTCTGCGTCAGGCTGATTGACTCCTGCCTTGCTCATGATTTCCAGGCGCGCACCGCTCCCAAACGTCAGAAAATAAGATTGGAACTGCTTTTTTTCATTATGATATTTGTCATTTGCTTTTCCGTTAAAATAAGTTATGTAAAAATCCTTCATCACTTCTATATCTCTTGCCCAAATGGCTACATGTTCGATTCTCATGTAAATTCCCCTCTCATGCGGTTATCCTTCCGCAAAAAGTTTTTTATACTCAGACTATTGAAGCGACAATAGCTGTATGATTGTTTTCATTACGCCATCCTCTTGATTGGACCGTGTAATATAATTGGCCGCATCTTTTACCTCCTGGACCGCATTCCGCACAGCAAAACTGTATGTACTCCGTTCCATCAGCTCAATATCATTGTAGCCATCACCGAACGCCATTGTTTCTTCAGGAGTGACATTCAATAAACGCTGCAGATGCTCAACAGTCGTACCTTTATGGACATTGGCATTGGCGATATCAATCCAGGCAGCCTCCGAGGCGACTATGTATGTAGATTTAAAAAAGCGGGAAAGTTTTCCCCTTGTTTCAAAGCATCTATGCAATGGATCATGGATTGTGATTTTCACAAAGTCTTCCGTTATTTCATTGAAATTTGATACCTTCCGCACATTCGCATACGATCTTCTGACAGTTGACTCTTCTTCCGGAGATATATTCTCCTTAATGGCAGCACCGTTTCCCGTACAGGCGATAATGGTATGGTCCGCACTAATCTCCTCCAGCAACCCGATAATCTCAAGCCCGAGTTCATTACTGATCAGGGACTCATAGACATACTCCCCTTTATGCTTGATCCGGGTGGCGCTGTCGCCCAGAATCCACAAATCCTCCGCATCCTCGCCGAATAGCTGTTCAACCCGTTCACATTGCTTGCCGGTGACCGGGGCAAATACAACGCCCTTATCTTTCAGCAGCTTTTTTAATTCCTTAAAAAGCTCCCTATTAAAATCTCCGCTATTGTTTAAAAATGTTCCATCCATATCCGTCAATACTAATTTAATCAAGGGACATCCTCCAAACAATTTTAACTTGCGTGAATCTTATTTTCCTATCACAGCCCCTTTCACTTTCCCTCTTATATGAAAACGCTTTTATAAACAACCATACTATATATAGCATAAAAAAATTCCGAAAACGCAAGGTAATTTAAGGTTCAACTAACAATCAGTGGGGTTTTTAATCCTATAAAAGCAGCTTGCCATTAACCCTCATATGAAAAGCAATTTTCAAAAACTCATTGTCTATTCGGGGCATACTGTTTATCATTAGTAAGGTAGTTATCTGATAATTCTAAATCAGGAGTGATACCATGCGACTCTACCAAGCCACAACAAAAGACCTGGAAGGGGTTTCCCGGTTATTCAATGAGTACCGGATGTTTTACGGACAGCCTTCCGATGTCGAGGGAGCTGAACAATTCATAAAGGAACGTTTGGAAAAGCACGATTCTATTATATTCGCTGCTTCTTCGGAAAACGGCTATGCCGGATTCGTCCAGCTATATCCCAGCTTTTCATCCGTATCGATGAAACGGACATGGATCCTGAACGATCTGTATGTCGCAGCTGATGCACGGAGACAAGGTGCCGGACAGGCACTGATTGATGAAGCCCTTAAGCTTTGTAAGAGGACGAATGCAAAATCCGTCACACTTCAGACAGCCCCTTCCAACAAAAGTGCCCAAAAGCTGTATGAGAAAAATGGCTTTCTGATTGATGATGCCTATTTAACCTATTCGTTGGATTTCTGAATCATCCTGCCTGAATCCAGTGAAGAGCTTGCTTCCCGCCTTATTGGAAGTACATATTTTATGGCTCTTTTCTAAAAGATTGTTGTTTTTAACCAAAAATAGTAGTTGATTGGAGCGTAAGGTGCGAGACTCCTGCAGGAGCAGTGGGACAGTTGAGACCCCACAGGTGCGTTGCACCGAGGAGGCTCACCGCCCACCCTGCGGAAAGCGAGCATCCTGAAGCGGAAATCAACAACTGCTGTACACTCCTTTATTTTAAGCAACAAAGTTTGCGAACAGAGCCTATTTTATTGAAGAATAGAACGGACAGGAGGGAACCATAAATGATTTTGGAAGCTGCTATGCTTCAGGTCAAACGTGGCATGGAGGCCGAATTTGAGGCAACCTTTCGCAAAGCGTCAGCTATCATCTCCTCCATGGAAGGGTATCAGTCCCATGAATTGCAGCGCTGTCTGGAGAC
>CAKQBC010000315.1 GCA_934215995.1 uncultured Bacillus sp.
GGCATTAACCGTTTCCGTTGTCAATGGTTTATCGGACTGGATATCAATTCTTGTCCCGCTCGTAAAGTCAATGCTCAGGTTCAATTTGAAAACAAGCAGGAAGATGATACCGATAACCGTGATGGCAGATGATATAATATAGAATATTTTACGAACATGCACGAATTCCCATTTATCGAACTTCGTCGACAACGTCAATACATCAACCGATTCTCCCAGGTCATGGATATCTTTCTTCTTGACCCCGAACCAGCCCGGACGCTTGTCCAGCAGGCCGCTTGAAACAGCAAGCCACATGAACAGGCGCGTACCGAATACATTTGTGATGACCCCGATGACAATACTGATCATCAGCATAGTCGCAAAGCCCTTAACTGAGCTTGTACCGAAGTAGAACATGACGCCGGCTGCAAGCAAGGTTGTCAGGTTGGCATCGACGATTGTGATGAGCGATGTCTGGTTCCCCTTCTTGTTTGCTGTCCGGATGCTGCGTCCGACACGGATTTCTTCTTTAATCCGCTCATAAGTGATTACATTGGCATCGACCGCCATGCCGACCCCGAGAATCAAGGCCGCGATCCCCGGAAGGGTCAATGTCGCGTGCATCCAGTAAAACACTAGCAAAGTGAGATAAATATAGGCGGATAGTGTAAGGATTGAAATCAAGCCCGGGAACCGGTACACGAATACCATGAACAGATAAATGGCTGCGATGCCCACGATGCCCGCCAATATCGTTTGGTTAAGGGCAGCTTCCCCGAATTGCGCCCCTACCGATGTCGAATAAATCTCTGTCAGGTTGACCGGAAGCGCTCCGGCATTCAGCATATCGGCCAAGTTCTGTGCTTCCTGCATCTCGAAGCTGCCCGTGATCATTACTGAATCTTGCGAGAACACTCGGTCTACGGCAGGTGCCGATATGAGGTTATCCTGGGATGCAGGGTCCTGGATGGAGTCTTTCCCTTCTTCGAAATCCAGCCAGATTGCCAGCACGTTCGTCGGCTGCGGCATGGAAGAGATTTGGGTGGTGACTTCCTTAAATTTGTCCGAATCCTTTAGATTGACGGAAACAGCCACTTTGCCGTATTCATCATACGTTACGCTTGCGCCTCCTTCTTTCAGGTCGGCGCCCGTCATCATTTCCTTGTCATTATAATCCCGGAATGTGAGCTTAGCGGAAGTGGAAAGCATTTCACGGGCTTGCGCCTGGTCTTTGACACCGGCAAGCTGCACCCTAATGCGGTCTTCCCCTTCAATGCTGATGCTCGGCTCATTGACGCCCAGGACATCGACACGCCTCGTCAGCGCGCTTACGGTGCTTTTCAGCACATCATCCGTTACTTTGCTTCCATCCTCGGTGCTTACCTCATACAGGACTTCAAACCCGCCCTGCAGGTCCAATCCGAGGTTGATTTTTTTGAGGATCCCCTCAGAGGTTGTCCCCATCACAGAAAAAATAGTAATAACGAGCAAAAGCAAAGCAATTAATCTCGATCTTTTTGCCATTATGTAAAGCCTCCTCATACTTTCAGGCCTGATCTTGCTGCTATTGAAGCATATGGTACACAAAAAAGCCAAACTTCAAAATAGGAAGATACGGCGCAAAACAATATCTATCGAACAAACATAGATAAGCTTGTTATTTTCAGGAAATATCATTCATGCATAATCAAACCCAACCATTATTATGATTGAATTTATAAAAACTGTCAATTTTCGATTTTTCCGAAAAGATTCCAACCCATGAAAATTCACGAAAATAAATCACGGAAAGAGGACAGGTCTTCTGTGTCTCTTTTTTGTGATGACCTGAAAGCTTGGATTCTTGAATGGTGCATGTAATCCCCTACATTAACGGATAAAATGTCGTTGACCATTTTATGCAGCGGCATCATTTCGCAATCTTCCTTCTTCCATTTCTTAAGCACCAAATACCCCCACAGCTGATCGGATGTTACATCTCTATAGCCATGAAGGGCAAATTCCTCGATCTTGCTTTGCAATGCAGGCAGAACATTTATATGAAAAGATTCAAAGGCAGGCTTCTTCATTATCATTACCGTCTCCCTTTTATGGCACTGCCATCCGGCCGAACCGGGAAGCTTGTCCAAAAGCATCCCGCACCAGCCCTTCTGAATGGCAAAACCTATAGTTTAATAATATATCGGTTCCTTGTCATGCTTTGTCCACTGTATTGCATATAGATAATTGTAGATTATTAAGTCAATTTTGAGAAGGCAGGGAAAAATAAATGTCAAAGTTTTTTCAGGGTACCCTAATTCTCCTTGTGGCGGGATTCATCACCAAAATATTAGGTTTTATAAATCGGATTGTTGTGGCAAGGATTATCGGGGGCGAAGGGGTAGGCCTGTATATGATGGCGCTGCCTTCCTTATTTCTCGTCATCACCATCACCCAGCTTGGGCTTCCTGTCGCCATCGCCAAATATGTAGCAGAAGCCAATGCTGCCCGCGATGAAAAAAGGATCAGAAAAATTCTCGTCGTTTCTCTTGCCACTACTGTGAGCATATCGCTCGTCTTTACGCCGGCATTGATAATGCTTGCCCCTTGGCTGTCAAACGTTTTATTCACTGATTCCCGAGTCCTTTGGCCCCTGATCGCGATTGCACCGATCATTCCGATCGCCGCTGTTTCCGCCGTTATCCGCGGCTACTTCCAAGGAAAACAGAATATGCGGCCATCCGCCTATTCACAGATTCTTGAGCAGGCAAGCCGGATCATTCTGATTTATTTCATGACGAATGCTTTCCTTCCATACGGAATCGAATATGCAGCCGCTGCTGCCCTCTTCTCATCCGTAATCGGGGAATTGATATCGCTTTTGTATTTGCTCACCCTTTTTAAAATACATAAACGCTTCCGCTTGAGAAAACGTTTTTTTGCCTCTGTGGCAAAAGGGAGGAATACATTGAAACAGCTGCTCGGCATCGCCCTCCCTTCAACGGGGAGCCGCTTGATCAGCAATATTTCCTGGTTTTTCGAACCGATCATCGTCGCACAGAGCCTGGCGATTGCCGGCGTTTCAGCCACGCTGGCCACAAGGCAGTACGGCGAACTGATGGGCTATGCCTGGCCGCTTCTTATGCTGCCTTCTTTTATTATGTCGGCACTTTCCACATCTCTTGTGCCGGCAGTGAGCGAGGCCGATGCGCGGGGCAATATGGGCCTGGTTGCCCGCCGACTGCATCAGTCATTGCGGATCACCTTCATCACAGGCTGCCTGGCCGTCGTCATTTTATTTGTATTTGCGGATCCGATCATGAATGTCATGTACGGAAAAACGAATGCGGCCATCTATATCACTTTTTTGGCGCCCATCTTTATTTTCGCCTACTACCAAATGCCGCTCCAGGCTGTTTTGCAGGCTATGAATATGGCAAAATCGGCAATGGTCAATAGCACAGT
>CAKQBC010000316.1 GCA_934215995.1 uncultured Bacillus sp.
CATGTATTCTTTTAGGGATGATCGAGCTAGTGAAGAGGTGAAACCAACATGATTAAAATCGACAGGGTCACTAAAATATTTTCTGTCGGCAAAAAAAATCCGCTGACTGCGGTTGAAGATGTGTCGCTTACGATACAGCCTGGTGAAATCTTCGGCGTAATCGGCTACAGCGGTGCAGGGAAAAGTACGCTGATCCGAATGCTGAACGGCCTGGAAGTGCCGACCGAAGGAACAGTGCATGTAGGCGGCTATGAAGTCTCCAAAGTAAAAGGAGCTAAGCTGAGGAAGGCCCGTCACGAGATTGGCATGATCTTTCAGCACTTCAATTTGCTTTGGTCAAGGACCGTAAGCGAGAACATCGCATTCCCGCTTGAAATAGCAGGCGTCCCTAAAGAGCAAAGAAGAGAACGGGTAAAGGAGCTTATCGAGCTTGTGGGGCTGCAAGGCAGGGAACAGGCCTATCCATCCGAATTAAGCGGCGGCCAAAAGCAAAGGGTTGGAATCGCAAGGGCGCTTGCAAACAACCCGAAGGTTCTCCTTTGTGATGAAGCAACCTCTGCATTGGATCCGCAAACGACCGACAGCATCCTTGAATTGCTTGTGGACATCAATAAAAAATTGAAGCTTACCATTGTTTTGATTACGCATGAAATGCATGTCATCCAAAAAATCTGCCATCGTGTCGCAGTTATGGAATCAGGCCGTGTCGTGGAACTTGGGAACGTGCTGGATGTATTCAAGAATCCGCAGCAAAGCATTACGAAACGGTTCGTGCAGCAGCTGACGTCACCTGAGGAAACGGCTGAAGCGATTGAGCATTTACTGGCAAAATATCAAACTGGCAGTGTCGTGAAGCTCACATTTGTGGGAGAGGAAGCGGAAAAGCCGGTCGTAAATGAATTGATCAGGAACTTCGATCTGCCGATCAATATCATTCAGGGGAAAATATCACAGACACAAACCGGATCATACGGTACACTTTTTGTTCACGTCGGCGGTTCTGAACAGGACCTTGCAAAGGTAATTGAATTCCTTGGCAGCCGCAGTGTTGGAGTGGAGGTGATCCAAAGTGCTTGAGACCTATTTTCCGAATGTCAACTGGGAAACCATGTGGGAAGCCACTAGGGAAACTTTATATATGACGGGTGTTTCAATCATCTTTGTATTTATTCTGGGCGTTATGCTGGGACTGATTTTGTTCCTTACTTCTAAAGGGAACCTATGGCAGAACAGATTCATTTACGTCTTGGTGGGAGCTTACGTCAATATTTTCAGGAGCATCCCTTTCATTATATTAATTGTCCTGCTCATTCCATTTACGATTTTTGTCATGGGCACAATGCTGGGAGAAAATGCAGCATTGCCTGCTTTGATCATCGGTACGGCCCCATTCTATGCAAGAATGGTGGAAATTGCTTTGCGCGAAATCGACAAAGGTGTTATTGAAGCGGCAAAAGCAATGGGAGCGAAAACAAGCACAATCATTTTTAAAGTATTGCTGCCGGAATCGATGCCAGCCATTGTTTCCGGAATCACCGTGACAACGATCGCTTTGGTTGGATATACGGCCATGGCAGGGGTTGTAGGAGCCGGAGGGCTCGGGAACCTTGCTTTCCTGGATGGATTCCAAAGAGGCAGGGGAGACGTAACTTTGATGGCTACCATCATTATTTTGCTTATTGTTTTCGCGGTTCAGTTTATTGGTGACTTTGCTACAAGAAAAATAGATAAACGATAGGAGGAAATGAAATGAAGAAATTTAGCATCGCTCTACTTTTATTGGCATTTTCCGTTCTTTTGGCTGCCTGTGGTGCAGGAGATGACAGCAGCAAATCCGGTGATGGGGAAAGCAAAGGCGATAAAATCGTCATCGGGGCTTCCAATGTACCGCATGCAGAGATTTTGGAGAAGGCGGAACCGCTTCTTGAAGAAGAAGGAATTGAGCTTGAAATTGTAACGTACACAGATTATGTAGTCCCGAACAAAGCATTGGCTGAAGGTGAACTGGATGCGAACTACTTCCAGCACATTCCTTATCTTGAATCACAAATAAAAGAAAACGATTATGATTTTGTGAATGCAGGCGGGATCCACATCGAACCGATCGGTGTCTATTCCAAAAAATACAAAAGCCTGGATGAACTGCCAAAAGGCGCTGAAATTATCATGAGCAGCTCAGTGGCTGACCACGGGCGCATATTGACGATGCTTGAAAGTGAAGGGTTGATTACGTTAAAAGACGGAATCGATAAAACAACTGCCACTGTCGACGATATTACGGATAATCCGAAGGAATTAAAGTTCAAGACGGATGTAGAGGCTGCTATGCTTCCGCAAATCTATAATAATGAAGATGTTGACGCAATTCTGATCAACTCCAACTATGCGATCGATGCCGGCCTGAATCCGGTCGAAGATTCCATTGCGATTGAAGATGCCGATTCCCCATATGTGAATGTGATCGCTGTACAAAGCGGGGATGAAGAGTCAGATAAAATCAAAAAGCTTGTGGAAGTATTGCATTCAGAAGAAATCCAGGATTTCATTACGAAAGAATACGGCGGAGCGGTTGTGCCCGTTTCTGAATAAGCAAAACAGGCCGGTTCCTCATAAAGGAGCCGGCCTTATTATGTGGGAGAGCATGCATATATAATAGTAGTAACATGGGCGAGCGGCTTAATGCAGCTTAAGAAAGAGGATCTGCAAGGATATGTACGGATTCGTTTAGTAAGATTTGGAAAGAAGGAATGAAGAAGGTTATATCCCTATTTATACGGGTATATGACATTTGAACAGCCGGTTTGGCTGATGATACGATAAATAAGGAATTAAGGCGCAAATGAATGGCGTCAAAAGAAAGGATTGGTTCATTATTAACTCTCATGAGTTGGATTTGAATGTGACAAGCGACATGGAAAAGGCGATGCATATTTCACACGGGGTAGGTTATGACGAATATGCGCGTAACCTCGATGTAAGGATGAGAGTGGAGAAGCAGCGTGAAAAAAGCTATGCGGAGAGTCATCAAATCTTGAATGAATACAGTCGAAGGGTCTTTAAATAGGAAAGAGGGGAAGCCAGCGGAAACGCTGGCTTCCCTGCGTATGGCAAATGGATGGAAACGGATGCCGGGTGATTCAGATGCCGGACGGGCAATAGATAATAGATTTTACTTTTGATCTTCCTATACATTATACTCATATGTAGCCTTGCTTTTTCGGGAGAAATAAGCAAGAATGTTAACACTATGGCGGCAGTGTCAACAGTGGTTGAATTAGTTGCTTCTACTTTGAATTTGTTATAATATTGTAATGAGAATAAAGTGAGAATAAGTTTTTGCAAAAAAAACATAAAAAAGATAAAAAAACAAAAGCAAAAATAGATGAAATAAAGGATGAAAATTTACGTAAACTTGTGTATGAAGT
>CAKQBC010000317.1 GCA_934215995.1 uncultured Bacillus sp.
CCATACATGATCAAACAAATCGAAGATACCATTTCGTTTCAGACAGGGATCCAGCATCTTGTGCGGACTTGCCGTCAATACGCTCAGACTGCATTTATTGCTCTTAAGTTTGCAGAGATAATCAAACACGCCGGACTTGAGTATTATGTGGTCACGGTATTCCGGCAGCGCATATTCGTCCATCTGTCGCATCATCTCTTCTATACTGAGGTTCACTTTGAGCACGTCCTTAAAATACCTTGCTGTGCCGACATCGCCCAACGGCGTTATGATCTTGATGATATCCTTCGGGTAGGAAACACCGCTTCTGTCAAGAATATTTATCATCTTTTGGGACCAGCAGGGCATGGAATCAACCAATGTGCCGTCAAAGTCAAATATATACGTGGAAAATCTCATCTCAAATTCCAGCATCCTTCCGTCAATCACTAATTTCTTTTTGAATAGCCAACAACTACAACTCTCACAGCAAGCATAATTGTCCCCCACATAGCAACCAGTCCATTCCATCGCATAAGATCAGAATAACCTTGTTATTGTTACAATTATACATTTTCAAAATTCCCCCTTTTCAATTTCCAATTCAGAAAGCAAAGCATAGTGATCAGACGGGAACCCTCCGCCGGGCTTATCTTTTACAATAAATTGCTTCAATGGTACTATCCCATCTCCGGAAAAACAAAGATCAATATGCAATATAGATTGACCTTTGCTTCGTAACGCCGGAAAAATTTCTTCTATCATGGCATCATTTTCCCCATAATTATGAAATGTGGCTTCGCTGTTGCGCGCTGTCACTTCATTCACATCGCAAAAAAACTTTGTCATTTCCATATACCCGGGCATACCTGCACTCATATTAAAATCCCCGGTAACAAATGTCGGATAATGAGAAATCAGTTTACTTTTCTCGCCAATCAACCGGGCACTGGCAACTTGTCCTTTATCGCCAAAACCGAAGTGCGTATTCATGTGAGTAAAACATATGCCGCTCATTCTTTCCTGTAAAACCACATATTCGCAGATACGGAAGCAGTTGAATAGTTCATCCCATCCCCTTGACTCAACTTCAGGAGTGTCAGAAAGCCAAAAGTACCCTTTTCGGATGCACTCAAACCGCTCTTTTTTCCAAAGTATTGGTGTTGATTCCAGATTACTCTCGGAACGATAGCGATTAAATATCTCATACCGTTCTCCAAGCATGTCGTCGATCAAAGGTTTCCAAACAGGTGTATATTCCTGGAGTCCTATTACATCCGGGTCATATCGGTCAATGATCTTTCCAACGCGGGGTGCGCGTGCAGCAATCGTATTATCGCCAGGATCATCGCCACAGCAGATATTGAAATTCATTACCTTCAGTTTCATGGCTATAACCTCACTGTGTCTCCCTCTCAAAATAGCCCGGCAATGACACCGGATTTTTTGCTACCATTTTGCATTCCCCCAATAAGACTCGCACAAATGCCCGCATGGAGTTTTCCGTATAGGAAAATGTATTGATATATGTCTTTAAAAATGGATAATCATATAATTTGTACGGGTCGCCGAAGGATGTAAATATTACTCGTGGATGCCGGAATATATAGCCACGCCAAAATGGGGCAATTTGTCCCCAGCCGCACCGCATGCTACCACCGTGCTGACCTGAAAAGAAGTTGTTTATAAGGATATAGTCATATTGATCCATTATCTCATTCAAATGATTATGACTAATATTATCCATAACATCAACCTTATGTCCACGCTTTATCAACTCATCTCCTACTACCGATGTATCCATCTCGCCATCTTTTATATTAACGCAGAGAAATCTTTTTGGTGATTCGGCATTCAATGGGAGATTATGATCGACATCCTTCACAAATTTGATGCTTCGCTCTGCAATTACGTCTCCAATCCTCTCTAGCTGTTCCATTAGCTCTTCTTTGGTCTCTGTAATCTCTGATAATACGTCATCCTGATTTTCAAATAGCCTTGCCCTGTTTTTCAGTTTCAAAACACGGCTTACCGCGTCAAGCAGCCTCTCCCGCGAGAGGATACCACCTTTAAGCGCATCCATAATACGCAAATGATCCTCCGGTTCATTAAACAGAACTACATCGCCTCCACAATTCAGAAATGTCACGGCCAACTTTTCCACACCACTCCGGGAGACCGAGCCCACCATGCTCATCGCATCCGAAATGACACAACCGTCAAAACCAAGTTCTCCTTTGAGTAAGTCCGTCATCAATGGCTTACTCAGGATCGCCGGCACGGCTCCCAGTTCATCAATCTCACCTGCGTATGCCGGAAGCCCGATATGTGCACTCATAACCGACGAAGCCCCCTGTGATATCAGGTCTTTGTATACACTTCCGAAGGTTTCACTCCATTCAGGCATGGAAAGTGAGTTTACCGTAGTACAGAAATGCTGATTACGGTCATCTACACCGTCTCCCGGAAAATGCTTGAGGGTTGCCACCATATATCCATTTTTCTGGATACCCCTTAAAAACGCTCCCATCATTTTTTTCACCTGTTCCGGGCTATCTGAGGCAGAACGAATATTTAAGGCAGGATGATTAAAATTCATATTGATGTCTATTACCGGCGACAGTGTCCACGAAATGCCATGTAAGCGGCATATTTTTGCCATAATCTCAGCTGCCTGCTCAACAAGATTCTCATCATCACAAGCAGACCATGCCATAACATTCGGCAGTACCGGTAATCCAGGCATATTTTCACCCGGTCCATATTCGACATCCGTTACAATTGCCACCGGAATTTTGGTATATTTATTCGCCATGTCGGTATACATTTGAATCTTTTCCCGGCTCATCTTATCAAGATACAATGCGCCGGGATGAATTTCAGCCAAAACCTTTTCAACCTCTGCCGGATCGTCCTTATCGTAAATGTCATAGCACAAAACCTGACCAGCAAGATCAGTATCTTCCATTGTTTTTAAGATTTCTGTAATATTCATAATTTTCTCCTATCCTATTTTTCTCTTTCATTCTCGCCCAACCACGCGAATGTTCAAAAAGCTTTCTTTCTTACCATGCCCGTCCAGCACAAGCGTTTCCCCATTCATACTTGCTTTATCCAGATCCATTGTCTTAGATGAACACGGAAGCACACAAACCACATAAGCACCTCCATGGTGATGATGGCCGGAACTGTTTCCGGTGCATAGCCACACCTTACAATGCTTATAGACCTCCACATCCCAATCAAACGCAATACCAACACCTCTCTTTTCATTTCGGATAATTGCACGACCCTCACTGATATTGTCGAAGTCCAGCACTTCATTCACCATGCTTCCCTCTCCCGGCACCCGGAGTTCTCTCCCAGCACCCGGAAGTTCGATCACACAGTCTTCACTCAGGAACGGTTTTCCAATATTGGGATGATGCG
>CAKQBC010000318.1 GCA_934215995.1 uncultured Bacillus sp.
ACGTCAAACTGGGTAAGAAGGTTGAATTCATAATAATCCCTGCACTTAGTCTCCCCCTCCCTTTTTGCGAGAACCGAACGATTCGGTTGTTCGTTCACCCTTGTCTCTTGCATAATTTTCAGAAATTTTGATTACCTCTATTCTATATAATGAATGAGCATTCAGTCAATAATAATCTCTCAAATTCTGATGTTTTTGGAAAAAGATTCCCTTAGGCATTTATTTTATGATTATAGAGAAAAATAAAGTGAAACACCACCAATAACCGGGGATTTTCCCCCGCTTATCTTGCCGGATGCATCAATTGGCGGCTTGTTCCTCCCCGCTTGAGGCGGGGTCAGCCAACGCGGAATGAAGGCAAATTTGAAACGCTAACGGAGGGCGGACCTGAAGTGAAAGCAACGTTCATCATCATCCTATTATTGATCCTATGGTTCTATATCGATTTCCGGCTGGGTGCCAGCAAACAATCAAAAAAAGAGAAAAGAGCCCCCATGCAGCCGGCCACGGGCAGCCTCTCCCTCTTCACGTCCGGAAATGAACTGATCACCGAATTGTTCCGCGACATAGAAGGCGCAAAGCATCATGTCCATATCTTGTTCTACCTAGTGAAAAAAGACCAAATCAGCTACCGGTTCCTGAAATTATTGAAGAAAAAAGCGGAAGCGGGGATTGATGTCCGGCTTATGATTGATTGGTCCGGAAGCCTATTCGCAAACAAAAGCATTCTTGCAGATCTGAAGAAAAGCGGGGTGAAGGTTGCCTTCTGCAAAAAACCGGCCCTCCCCTATCTCTTCTATTCCCTTCAAGCCCGGAATCACAGGAAGATAGCCGTCATCGACGGATCAGTCGGCTATTTGGGAGGCTTCAACATCGGCAAGGAATATATAGACATGGATCCGAAACTAAGCCCATGGCGTGATTACCACCTCCGGATCGCCGGGCAGGCGGTCGCCGGCCTGCAGGATATCTTCTTTGCCGACTGGCAGGAAGCATCCGGGGAGCATGTGCAATATGGCGATGTATTCACGAAACCAGGGCTGAAAGGGGAGCATGTGATCCGGCTTATGCCGACTGAACCCTATTCACTTGAGAATGAATTCACCAGCCTGCTTAAACAAGCCAATAGCGAAATCATAATCGGGACACCCTATTTCATACCGACCCGCCCATTGGTGGACGAGCTGAAATCGGCTCTTGCCAGAGGAGTCCAGGTGCAGATCCTGGTTCCCGTTGTTTCTGACCATCTCCTTGTCAAGGAAGCAGCGTACCCCTATTTTCGGGAACTGCTGCCTTTAGGAGCAAAAATCCATCAATTCCAGAACGGATTTTTCCACGGAAAGTACATTCTGATTGATGATCAGCTCCTCGATATCGGTACAGCTAATTTGGATAAAAGGAGCGTACTGCTCAACAATGAAATCAACTGTTATATTTATGACCGGCCCTGCATTCTACAGTTTAAAGAGAAAATCATGGAGGATATCCGCAATTCGCTTCCAGTGAGCATGGAAACCCTGCAGTCCGTCGGCTTCTGGACACGCTGCAAAGAACGCCTGGGCCAGGCTATATCGATTTTTCTATAGGGCAGGGAAATGATAAGGGAAGGAGTGGCTCCTATGATCATACGTTTAGGATATGTCTCCACCGCTGTTTCTCTATGGGATTCCTCTCCCGCCAAAACAGTGACTTACAAGACATATTCAAGCCTTGATAAGGACGGGCGGAAGGAAAAGCTCCATTCCGTCACACGAACCAACTTATACAATACATTGAGGATGCTCTATTTCAACGCAGCCCATGAAATTGAAGTATACCGGCTGTCGAGCAGCATCGTCCCGCTTGCAACCCACCCCGATGTGCTATGGGACTTCATATCCCCTTTTCAACAGGAATGGAAGGAAATCGGGGATTTCATAAAACAAAAGCATATGAGGGTCAGCTTCCACCCAAACCAGTTCACGCTGTTCACAAGCCCGGAGCAGCGGATCACAACAAATGCTGTCCGGGACATGGCGTTTCACTACAGGATGCTTGAAGCACTAGGCGTTGAGGATGATTCCTATATGAATATCCATGTCGGCGGGGCGTATGGGGACAAGCAAGCTTCGTTGGCGAGGTTTTACGACAATATTATCTGCCTTCCTTTGCCCATGAAGGAAAAGATGACGTTAGAAAATGATGATAAAACATACACTGCCGCTGAAACGCTCGGTGTCTGTGAACGGATTCAAGTCCCGTTCGTTATCGACTATCATCACCATGCCGCCAACCCCTGCCCCGAACCTTTGGATGAGCTTTTGGTCCGGGGGTTTGCCACATGGGATCATACCGGCCTGCCCCCTAAGATTCATATTTCATCACCCAAGTCGGGAAAGGCATTCCGTTCACATGCGGATTACGTTGATGCCAGCTTTCTGGAACCTCTTCTGGACACACTCAAAAAACTGGGCACCGATGTCGATTTCATGATTGAAGCCAAGTCCAAAGAACAGGCACTGCTCAAGCTGGCCGAAGACCTAAGCTCCAAAAGGGGCATCAAGCGGATCGGAGGGGCCAAGCTCCAAATAAAATAAGCCCCGGCTGCAAGGAGCCAGGGCTTTTTGGTTTGAATTACATTTTTTCCGGTGCAGATACGCCGATCAATGCCATTGCATTGCGCAATGTGATGCCGGCCGCCTTAATAAGCGCCAGACGTGCTTGGGAGCGTTCCTTGTTTTCCGGATCCAATACTTTCTCAGCATTATAGAAGCTGTGGAAAGTAGATGCCAAATCAAAGATATAGTTCGTGATGCGGTGAGGAAGGCGTTTTTCTGCCGCCTCGGAAATTGCCAGCGGGAATTCACCCAGCTTCTTCAATACATCGATTTCTTTTTCAGTATTGATCAATGACAGGTCCAGTTTTCCGTCCATGCTGAAGCCGTTCTCGCTGCCTTGGCGAAGGATGCTGTGAATGCGTGCATGGGCATATTGCGCATAGTAAACAGGATTGTCATTGGATTGGGATACCGCCAAGTCCAGGTCGAAGTCCATATGTGTATCCGCGCTTCTCATCGCGAAGAAATAGCGGGTTGCATCCAGCCCTACCTCTTCCACCAGGTCGCGCATTGTAACAGCTTTCCCTGTACGCTTGCTCATTTTCATTTTTTCGCCGTTTTTATACAGGTGGACAAGCTGGATGATTTCAACTTCGAGCTGTTCTTTCTTGTGGCCCAATGCCTGGATTGCCGCACTCATACGAGGGATATAGCCGTGATGGTCCGCACCCCAAATATTGATTACCAGGTCGAAGCCGCGCTCGTATTTATCGCGGTGGTAAGCGATATCCGGCAGTAAATACGTGTAGGAGCCATCGTTTTTAATCAATACACGGTCTTTATCGTCGCCATAATCCGTTGAACGGAA
>CAKQBC010000319.1 GCA_934215995.1 uncultured Bacillus sp.
TTGGGCAATGACCTGGATATATTGGTTATCCGTGTAAATTCCGTCCCGGAGCCCGTAGTCCCCGTAAATCGGCGAACCGTACGCCAGCGATGCAGAATCTCCGAAAGTGGCAAAACCGGAACCGATGATCGGATAATCACCGAATACCTCAAAGCCCTTTTTCAGAATCCATAGACGGCCGCCGGAAGCGCTCAGCCCGATTGTATCTGCATCAAAAGTACTTTCAATACGGTTAATCTGGTCATTCGGCTTCCCGCCATCGTCACTTTCCACAGCGCCCTGATCCGTAGGGAGCGGGGCTCCTTCCGAAGTGATATCCAGATACGTTGTCATAGGCTCGACCACATAAAGGGCCAATACGAGCGAAGCTGCACCGATGAGGATCATTTGGGCAGCATGCTTCCAATTGCGTTTCCAAATGACATAAACGACGAATCCGACACCAAGGGCAAGCAAAGTGCCCCTTGAATAAGTCAGGACAGCAGCTGTACCGATCAGCAATATAACGGCCCACACCACTTTATGCTTCCAGCCTGAAAGCTTACCCTTCAGGTAAATGGCTGCAAACACAGCGATCAATAGGAAGGATGCAAGTACGTTAGGGTTTTTGGCAAGCCCATATACCCTTCCTCCGTTTGTCGGGCTAATCGAAAAGTATTCCCATGCAGCCGGGAACAGCACAGTTTTGTCAGAGATTTTTTCAATAATCCCCAAGACTGCCAACAGGACTCCCATCGCAACGGTTAAGACGATATACCAATTGAAGTCCTCTTTTTTAATGGCAAGCCGTTTCATTACGTAAAAAACTAAATATAATAGCAGGAAGGCACGCAGCTGTGTAATGATGGCCATGATGGACACGCCGTTCAGGAGCGCCCCTGCCGAACCGATTGCACAGAAGGCAAAGAATCCCCATTCAAACGCGTAAAAATGAAACAAGCTTTTCAACTGCTTCCTGAATGCCCAAAGGACATGAAGGAGCGCTGCAAACACCACGACTTCCCCGGCAATCTTCAAAAAGGGATTTACTTCAATGTAAAAAGGCCGGGCAGGAAAGTACAGAATCAGAAAAGCCAGCCCTTTTGTAGGCAAAAGAAGCGTGAAGGCAAACAGCACAAGGAAGAACAACGCCCCTGTGATCGCCGATGGTACGATTAATGAAAGAACAAAGAACGCAAGAACACATAAAAAGGCTGCCATCTGGCCTTTTGGAGACTGGCTCAGGGACTTCACCTTATCATTTATATTACCCATTATATTTTGTCACCTCTATTAAGACAGTCCTTCCTGTATCAAAGGAACGGTTGTAGTCATTTTTATAGATCAATCTTTGAATCGACAAATTTTCTTTTCAATACCATATGAAATTGTAACACAGAATGAGGGCATATTATATCATTTCTTTAGAAGTAATGAATTATTGGTCCTTTTTCCTGCATATTTGCTAAAAATATCAAAAAAAAATAACTCCAGACATTTCTGGAGTTATTCCGCTTCCTTCACTTTATCGAACGTTTCTGTCCCAGCGCCAGGGACTTCATGATGATGGCGGCATCTTGGTTCATATGATTCAGAGGCTCCCACAAGGATGATCGGTTCATCGTAGCTGGCCGGTTTATCATTGATCAGCCTTTGCGTCCTGCTTGCTGCCTGTCCGCAAACGGAACAAACTGCCTGCAGTTTCGTAACCTTCTCCGCCAATGACATAAGCATAGGCACCGGCCCGAAAGGTTCTCCGCGGAAATCCTGGTCGAGCCCTGCCATAATGACACGGTGTCCACTATCGGCAAGATGCTGGGCCACATCCACGATTTCATCATCAAAAAATTGTACTTCATCGATTGCAACCACATCATAATCATCATTTATATGAAGGAAAATATCCGTTGATTTAGCGACAGGCTTTGCCCAAACGGAAGTGCCGTTATGGGAAACAACCGCTTCTTCCGCATAACGGTTATCGAGCGCAGGCTTGAAAACAACTGTTTTTTGGCGCGCAAACTGAGTACGCCGCACCCTTCTGATCAGTTCCTCCGATTTACCTGAGAACATACTCCCGCAAATAAGCTCCATCCAACCTGATTGTTTTTTTTCGTACACTTCAGAAATCTCTCCCTTCCTATGTATGGCGAAACATAGGGCGTCCATAATCTATCTCATTTTATTATTGCAAAATGTATTTCATTAATTCAAGGGTATATTAAGGAAAGAAAAAAAACAGGCAAGGAATTGAGCTTGCCTGTTTTTTGAGAATATCATTATTGTTGTGCTTTGATGCCGTATTTTTTGTTGAAACGGTCGACACGGCCACCAGCTTCAGCAAATTTTTGACGTCCTGTATAGAATGGATGACATTCAGAACATGTCTCAACTTTGATTTCTTTAGCTACTGAACCAGTTTCGAATTCGTTACCACATGCACACTTTACAGTGATTTTGTTGTAATTTGGATGAATTCCTGCTTTCATTCTTTTCATCTCCTTCCGCCCTGAATCATTTCCTGAAACAGAGTTATATCATGAAAGGTGAAAAAGCATTCCACCTAACGTAACCAAACATGCTCTTTATTATAACAAGCACCCATCCGATTTGCAACTCAATGTTACTATTTCGAATGGCCTTTTTTTACAAAATGAGACAATTAGGATTCAGTCCGCGTTCGGCGTGCATTGCCGTTTTTGATTTCCGCTTCAAGCATGCTGAAAAAATCCTGGTTGCTCTTCGTTTGTCTTAGCTTGCGCAGGAAGCGCTCTGTGAAATCAGGCGTATCGGACATTGTTTTGCGGAGCGCCCATAGTTTGTCCAACTGGTCTTTCGGAAGCAGCAATTCTTCTTTGCGCGTTCCGGAGCGTCGGATATCGATGGCCGGGAATATACGTCTTTCCGCCAATGCACGGTCAAGATGAAGCTCCATGTTGCCCGTTCCTTTGAACTCTTCATAAATGACATCGTCCATCCGGGATCCTGGATCGATCAGGGCTGTTGCCAAAATCGTCAGGCTGCCGCCTTCTTCAATATTCCGGGCTGCCCCGAAGAAACGTTTAGGACGGTGGAATGCAGCCGGGTCGATCCCCCCGGAAAGCGTCCTTCCGCTCGGCGGGATATATAAGTTATATGCACGCGCTAAACGGGTGATGCTGTCCATCAGGATGATGACATCCCTTTTATGTTCCACAAGGCGCATCGCCCGCTCAAGGACAAGCTCAGCTACCTTGATATGATTTTCCGGCAGCTCATCGAATGTCGAGCTGACAACATCCCCTGCTACTGAACGTTCAATATCGGTTACTTCTTCCGGACGTTCGTCGATCAACAGGACAATCAATTCAGCTTCAGGATGGTTGGCCGTAATGGCGTTTGCCACCTCTTTGATGAGCATCGTTTTCCCCGCT
>CAKQBC010000320.1 GCA_934215995.1 uncultured Bacillus sp.
CCCTATAATTCAAAAACGGAACGCTGTGATTTTCGGGAGAACAGCGCTTCCGTTTTTTTTATCCCGCATATACAGCCAGCAGTGCTGATTGAAGTTTCAATATATAGCTGAATGTATGGCAGGGCGGCCTCTTTCTGCAGCTTCCATAAAATTTACATTGAATGCGAACGTATATTCGTATATGATAAATCATATACTAAAACGAACATATATTCTTGTTAAGGAGATGTGGGAGCGATGGATTATAGTGCGTTGCCTCATAATCACATCATCTGTGTGGACATGAAAAGCTTCTACGCCAGCTGTTCGGCTGTCATGGAAGGGTTGGATCCGCTGACTTGCCATCTGGCGGTTGTCGGCAATACGGAGAGGCAGGGAAGTGTCGTGCTGGCTGCCTCCCCTTTATTAAAAAAAGAGTTCGGGATCCGGACGGGTTCAAGGAGATTTGAGATCCCCAATGATCCAAAAATCAGGATTGTCGACCCGAAAATGAAAACGTATTTGCGGATTTCCACTGAAATCACCCGTTTATTTAACCGTTATGTGCCGAAGGAAGCGATCCATACGTATAGTGTGGATGAAAGTTTCCTGAAGCTTGATGGGACATTCTCAATCCATGGGAGCGCCTGGGAAATCGCCGAGAAAATAAAGGATGAGATCGAGAGGGAATATCAGCTGCCATGTGCCGTCGGAATCGGGCCGAATATGCTGCTCGCCAAACTGTGCCTGGACATGGATGCCAAAAAACAGGGAATCGCCGAATGGACATATGAAGATGTGAAAACAAAGTTATGGCCGGTGGCTCCCCTCAGCAAGATGTGGGGAATTGGCAAAAGGGTGGAGAAGACCCTGAACGGCATGGGAATCTTCACAGTCGGCCAGCTGGCCAATTACAGCCTTGAGGAACTGGAGAAGAAATTCGGCATCATGGGAAACCAATTGTATCATCATGCATGGGGAATCGACCTGTCGGAACTTGGGGCGCCGATTATACAAGGGCAGATCAGCTTCGGAAAAAGCCAGATCCTGCTGCGTGATTATAAGGATGAAGAGGAAGTCAAACGGGTGATCCTCGAGATATGCGAGGAGGTTGCGAGAAGGGCGCGCTGCCGCAGGAAAGCAGGCCGGACGGTCAGCTTGGGCGTCGGTTACAGCAAGGATGAGCTTGGCGGCGGCTTCCTTCGCTCCCGGACGATGGATGCCCCGACCAATATTACGATGGAATTGTATGCTATGTGCCTTGAGCTCTTTAAGGAAAACCATATAGGAAAAACGGTGAGGCAGCTATCCGTTTGTCTCTCCAATATAACGGATGATGAATGCATGCAATTGACGCTGTTCGAGCCGGAACGGTGGAAGAAGCATGAGCTTGGATACGTGGTGGACCGAATCAGGGGCCGGTTCGGCTCCCGTTCACTGCTCCGTGCGGTTTCTTATGCAGAGGGCGGAACGGCTGTCTACAGAAGCAATCTCGTTGGGGGCCATAAGGCGTAAGGAAGAAGGTGGAAAGATGATCAAAGACAGAGGAAACATAAAATGGACCAGCCTGATGCTGCCGGAACATGTAGGAATGCTGCGCGAATGGGCGGAGGAAGATACGTATGAGCAGCAGGCTGTGCTCGATGACCAGCAGCTTGAAGATATGGACCGCATCATCGGGGAAGTGATGGAAGAAGGCCATCTTGCCTCAATCATGCATTATGAAAACAAAAGGCACCATTTGCTGATCGGCCATATCCATTATTATGACGAAATGAAAAAGAAGCTTCATGTAGTGGACCGGTTTAATGCTGTCCATTACATAAAGCTTGAAAAGATATCAGACGTCAGCCGGTTCACGGAATGACACTCATCCTGCTTCATGGCCCTGAAAAACATGGGAAGCGAGAAACTTGCGGACAGCCGCCTCGTATTCCTCCGGATTTTCATTATATGATTGGGCATGCGCCCCTTTGGCGGCAATGAATAATTCTTTGGGGCCGGGCTTTGCTTCATACAATTCTTTCGTCATCGCTGCCGGAATATAATCGTCGGATTCACTGTGAATGAACAGGACGGGTTTATGGATCTTTTGCACCGCTTCAAGCGGCGAGATATCCTGAACCTTGTATCCGTCCCGCAGCTTAAGCAGCAGGTTGCCGGCAGGGAGGATCAGCTTCGGCGGAAGGCCGGTTTCAGCTTTGATGCGGTATTCACATTGGCTTGCGAATGATGAGAACGGGCAGTCGGCAATATAGAAGTCTGCCTCGGCATAGGAGGATCCCCCGTAAAGTATGGCGGTGGCGGCCCCCATTGATTCACCGTGAATGCCGAAAATCAAATCTTTCCCGTGGCGTTTTTTCAATTCACGCACAACGGCAGCCAGATCATCCTTTTCATAATAGCCGTAGCTGCTTGTCCTGCCGCCGGATTGGCCATGGCGCCGGTGGTCATAGATTACGGCATTGAATCCTTGTTTTCGGAAAAGGTTCATGTACCTGATGGAACTGTACTTGTTTTCCGTGATGCCGTGGCAAAAAATCATCCATTTATTCGATGACGGGTGCGCCGTAATGAACAGGCAATCGATCGGGTAACCGAATGGCGATCTGACGGCCACATTTTCTTTCGGCAGCCTGTCAAAGTCTTCTTCAATCCAATGTCCCGCCTGGATTTCACGCTGGCGGATAAAAGCTTCTTCTTTTTTCCTCATAAACATGATTGTGTTCGTGAAGTAAACGGCTGAAGCGCCAATCGCGGCCGCCGCTCCAGCCATGGCGGCAATATACCATCTTTTTTTCAAAGGGACTCCTCCTCGAAGAAACGATACATCATATACTATATCCATTGTAGCATGGGGAAAACAGGAACCGAAAGCGGCAAGAATGAGTGGATGAACTGAAGGTGCTCCATGCTATAATGAAGCGGAAGGAGGGACAGGAATGAAAAAGAAAAAACAGCAGTTTTCCAAAAAGCCGGATACAAAGGAAGAAAGGCTTACACTTTCCCATATGCTGAATTCCGATGTCTTGAACCAATTGAAGAACAAGCAATATGAGCTGGCGAAGGACGAAGAGGAGAAAAAGGCTGAAGCCGAGAGGCAAAAACGGGAAGCCAGGAAACGGGCTGAGAAAAATAAAACGTTTGAGCAGCTGCTCAGTGAAGATACAAGCGATTGGAGAAACTTCAAATAGACTTCAGTAAAAAAGCGGCCCAAAGAAGGCCGCTTTTTTATAACTTCTTATATCCGGTGCTGATCGTAGCGGTTGGCTTTTGTGAGTTCTTTCAGGAATTGCAGTTCGTCCTTCGCCAAGGCTTGGCCGTTGACGGCATTTGCGTTTTGGCGGACCTGCTCGGGTGAGCTTGCTCCCGGTATGGCGGCTCCCACTTCCTCATGTGCAAGGATATAT
>CAKQBC010000321.1 GCA_934215995.1 uncultured Bacillus sp.
GAAATATGCCGGTACAGTGATAACTGCTTTTGTTACTTTTTCTCCAAGATAATCTTCTGCATAAGATTTTAGGTATTGAAGGATGATTGCAGAGATTTCTTGCGGAGAATAGTCTTTTCCTTCGATATTTTCTTTATGGTTTGTACCCATATGGCGTTTGATGGAAATAATTGTGTTAGGGTTTGTGATTGCTTGGCGCTTAGCCACTTCCCCTACTTGCCTTTCACCGTTTTTAAACGAAACAACGGAAGGGGTTGTACGGTTTCCCTCCGGATTCGGGATTACCTTTGCTTCCCCGCCTTCTAATACGGATACGCAAGAGTTCGTTGTTCCTAAGTCAATTCCAATAATTTTACTCATAAAAAAAGCCTCCCTATTACTCTATATTGCCTTTTGCATTATTGATTCACTTTAACCATCGATGGGCGAATGACACGGTCCTTCAGCATGTAGCCTTTTTGGAATTCCTCCACGACAATGTTCGAACCGTGGTTTTCATCATTAACCTGCATGACTGCCTGATGAAAATTAGGGTCGAATTCCTTGCCGACAGCTTCAATCGCTTCCACGCCTTCTTTTTTGAGCGCTTCTACGATGCTTTTATAAACCATTTCCAGCCCTTGGCGAAGACTTTTCGTCTCTTCATGCTCGGATTGGACGGACAGCGCCCTTTCAAAGTTATCCAGCGCTTGAATAAGATCGCTGGCCAGGCTTTGCGCACGATATTTCTGAGCCGCTTCGATATCTAGCCTCGAACGTCTTCTGGAATTATCAAAATCCGCCTGAAGACGAAGATAACGGTTCTCCAGCTCTTCCACTTTTGCCGCCAGTTTTTCATTTTCAGCTTTCATAAGCTCCAATTCATTTGAGTCGGCTTCCTGTGCTTCAGCAGCTTCTTGTTTGCTTGTTTCGCCGCTTTCCGCATTTTCTGTGATTTGTTCTTCAGTCACAGCTTCCATTGTTTCTTCAGCTTGCACATCCAGTTTCTTTTCTTCTGGCATGCGACTCACCTCCCTATCAGACCATCTAAATTTCTGCCGATTTTTTTATATATTATTCTTTATGCAAGGAGTGCATAATTGCGCTATTATAACTATTTCCATATCTATTTCTTTTGATACAGTTTTGCCAATGCGTCCGAAAAATCATTCGAGAACGAATTCAGCAGCGAAATCACTCTCGCATAGTCCATCCTGGTCGGCCCAAGGATCGCCACGGTCCCGACCTGTTCCTGCCCTGCACGGAATGTAGCCGTGATCAGGCTGCAGTTTTCCATTGCCGGGTCCTTGTTTTCGCTTCCGATTCTCACATGGACGCCAAGAGGATTCTTGACGATCAATTTGTAAAGCTCGTTTTCATGCTCGATCATCGACAAAAGCATCCTCACTTTTTCGATATCATTGAATTCAGGCTGCTGCAGCATATTTGTTTTCCCGCCGAAAAACAGTTTTTCCTGCGGTTCAAACTTCAATGTGTTTTTCAAGGCAGCAAGGATTTGGTCATACTGGCGGACATGCCTAGCGAATAATGAAGCCACTTCATTTTGAATTCTGTCAGCAAGGTCCATGATCGGAACGCCCTCAAGCTTCTCGTTCAATATATTGACGATTTTCTCGATTTGGGCGCCATCAAGTGAAGATGGGATCTGAATCACTTTATTCTCGACATGGCCTGTATTCGTGACGATAATGGCAACAACCGTATCATCATTAAGAGGCACCATCGAGATTTTTTTCAGCTTATTGTCCCTCACCTTCGGGCCAAGGACGATCGCTGTATAGTTTGTGATTTCAGAAAGGATCTGCGCTGACTTCTGCACAAGCTTTTCAAGTTCATATACACTATCCACGAAGAGGGAATTGAGCCGTTGCATTTCCTCCCTAGGCAGAAGCTTTGGTGTCAATAAGTGGTCTACATAATAACGATATCCTTTTTCGGATGGGACACGCCCCGAAGAGATATGGGTTTTCTCGATAAACCCAAGCTCCTCCAAATCAGCCATATCATTGCGGATCGTTGCCGAACTGAATGTTATATCACTCTTCTTCGAAAGACTTCGTGAACCGACTGGCTGCGCTGAGCGTATAAAATCATCAACAATAACTTGAAGAATCAATAATTGTCGTTCTGTTAGCATGTACGATCACCTCTGTTAGCACTCCTCATCAACGAGTGCTAAATCTAATTAATAATTTATCAAATTGCGAATCTCTTGTCAACGGTTTTACCCGGCCCCGATAAAGCTCTGAAACACTTCATTGCCAAGCAATTTCCCCTTCCTCGTCAAGGACAGGAAACCGTCCCGGCACTCAATCAGGCCGCGCTCCAAAAGCTCCTCGATCTGGTCCTTGAAGACATCGCCTGCATCTTGGTTATATCGTTCCCTGAATCGCTCCAAAGAAACTCCCTTTGTTTTCCGGAGGCCCAGGAACATCTCTTCCTCCATCCGTTCATTCTTCGGGACAGGATGGACGCTCAAGCGCGGGAGCTCTCCCTGTTTCAGCGGCTCCATATACTTTTTCAACGGGCCATGGTTGGACACCCGCTCACCGTTTACATAGCCGTGGGCCCCAGCCCCAAAGCCGTAATATTCTTCGTTGTTCCAATATACGAGATTATGCCTGCTTTCAAAACCAGGCTTTGCAAAATTGCTGATTTCATACTGCCTTAACCCATGCTCCTCCATTGTATCCATGAGCATTTCATACATTTCCGCTTCTGTATCCTGAGTCGGCAAATACAGCTTATCCTTTTGCAGCAGATTATAGAAGACCGTCTTAGGCTCTACGATCAATGAATAGCTTGAAATGTGGGGAAGCTCCAGCTCCAATGCCTGTTTGATCGAGGCCATCACATCCTGCTTCGTTTGGCCAGGCAGCCCGTACATAAGGTCTATTGTGATGTTTTCAAAGCCTGCCTGCCTTGCATATTCAACCGATGTGTATACATCCTCCACTTTATGCGTCCGCCCAATCGCTTTCAGAAGATGTTCCTGAAATGATTGGACGCCAAAACTGATCCGGTTCACTCCCGCCTCTTTCAGGATCAATAGCTTTTCCTTCGACAGGTCTCCCGGATTCGCTTCAAACGTGAACTCTACATCTTCCCTATCAAAAGGCAACACGTCCGCGATCGATTCCGTAAAGAAAGTCAATTGTTTTTCGTTTAGGGATGTAGGGGTCCCTCCGCCCACGTATATGGTAGAAAGCTTTTCGCACTGCGATTGCGCCAGTGCAAGCTCCATCTCTGCTTTTAATAATTGTAAATATTCATCCACAGGCTGGCCCTTCAGGAACATTTTATTGAAATCGCAATAATGGCAAATATGTTCACAAAAAGGAATATGGATATACGCGCTTTTAATCATCTTTTCAGCTCCTT
>CAKQBC010000322.1 GCA_934215995.1 uncultured Bacillus sp.
CGACAATACCTACCGTCCCAATTCCCGTATGGGCTCCGATTAAAGTCGTGTATCCATTATGCGTTTTCCCAAGTTCTTCATAAATCGCACACTTCCCGACAGAATCCAGGCCCAACCCTCCATATTCCTCCGGGATGCTTAATCCGAATAGCCCCATCTCTTTTGATGCTTCTACGATGTGTTCAGGAATCTCATCGGTTTCTTCGATTTCCATAGCTACCTTTTCGACCTCTTCCTGAACAAAATCATTCACTGCTTTTTTCAATAGCTGTATATCTTCCGGCAATGTAAAATCCATACTATACCCTCCTGGTCATTTTCCTATGAAATTTGGTTTTCTCTTATCAATAAACGCTTCAGTTCCTTCACGTTTATCTTCAGAACCAATCAGAATCGTTTGAGAGAGCTTTTCTAAATAAAGGGCTGTTTCCATTTCTATATCGGCCCCCTTATTTACAGCGGCTTTTGCCAAACGCACAGCCAGCGGCCCTTTTGAGGCTATCTTGCCGGCATATTGTATGGCTGTATCCATCAGGATATTCTTTGGAACGACTTTGCTTATTAGCCCAAATCTTTCAGCTTCTTCAGCACTAATCAAATCCCCTGTAAGGATTAGCTCCATTGCTTTTCCTTTTCCTATGATTCTTGTAATTCTTTGTGTCCCTCCAGCCCCAGGCATAATGCCTAGTCCTACTTCCGGCAAACCAATCTTTGCATGATCGGCAGCCACACGGATATCACAGGCCAACGCCAGCTCGAGCCCTCCTCCTAAAGCAAAGCCATTGATGGCCGCAATGGTCGGTTTCTCGTACTCTTCTATCTTCCGATATGTGCCGGTCATGTTCGGCTGCAAAGCCTCAATCATCGTCCTTACATTCAATTGCCGTATATCTGCACCTGCCGCGAAAGATTTCTCTCCTGAACCTGTAAAGATGATAACCCTTACATCATGATTTACCCTGAAGGCTTCAAGGGCCTCTTCTATCTCCTGCAACGTCTCGAGATTCAATGCATTTCGCAGATCCGGTCGATTTATAGTAATGTAACCTATGCTGGATTCTTCTCGAACGAGAATATTTTGATACTCCATTTCCTCAACACCTTCTTTTATCAAACTGGCATTTTCTTAAGGTTCTCCGAAATAATGAAGTCAGCTTCCGTTAATCGCCTTACTTCATCAAGGCTGCTCGTTTCCGCAATTTCCTCTAAATATAATTCTTCGTCTATAATTCTGAACAGGGCTTTTTCTGTCACGATTAGTTCAGCTCTCCCATTTCCGCTGGTCGGATAAGTAAGTTCTTTCACAATTTTGGGAGCTTGATTCTTTGCGACGTGAGTAATCGCAACGATTATTTTTTTGACACTTGCCACTAAATCCATTGCACCTCCCACACCAAGAATATCCTGGCCAGGTACTGCCCAATTTGCAATTTCCCCCTTGGCGCTTACTTGCAGTGCACCCAGAACTGCCACGTCTATATGGCCGCCGCGAATCATAACAAACGAATCAGCGTTCGAAAAGATAGATGCACCTGTCTCAAGCGTGATAGGATGCTTGCTTGCACTGATCAGATCCATATCCTTCTCATCTTCTGAAGGGGTCGGTCCCATTCCGAGGATTCCATTTTCCGACTGTATAAAAATCTTCTTCTCTGGCCTAATATAATTTTGGATTAAAGTGGGTATTCCGACCCCGAGGTTTACAACCGACCCGGGGCTTGATTCCAGCTCCAAAGCAATTCGTTTGGCAATTCTTACTTTCTCCGCAGATTGTTGTTTACCGACTGCATTCAACATACTCACCTCCAACCTTCTTATAGCGATCGTTCAGCACAATGTAATCTATGAAATTGTGTGGTGTCACCACAGATTCCGGTTCAATCGTCCCTGCTGGTACAATTTCATCCACCTCTGCAATCACTACCTTGGCGGCTGTCGCCATCATCGGGTTAAAATTTCTCGCTGTTTTGTTATATATTAAATTGCCCAAGGAATCTGCCTTGGCTGCTTTAATGATAGCTACGTCAGCAGTAATGCCCCGAACAAAGATAAACTTCTCTCCATCGAGAATCCTTGTTTCTTTTCCAATCGCCAATTCTGTGTCGACAGCAGTTTTTGTGTAGAAACCCCCAATTCCTGCTCCACCGGCTCTAATTGCTTCAGCCAGGGTGCCTTGAGGTATCAACTCGATTTCAAGCTCCCCTTTTTTCCAGGCATTTACGGCATCTCGGTTAGTTGTAAAATACGAACCTACCGCTTTTTTTATATGTTTTGAAATCAATAGTTTGCCGAGCCCTTTTCCCGGTTCCCCCAAATTATTGCTGATAATGGTTAAATCCCGTGCATGTTCAGTTTCACTGATGGTGTCGATCATAGTAAAGGGAGTGCCACAAAGACCAAACCCGCCTACTAAAACGCGGTCACCCTTGCGGATATAATGTACTGCTTCTTCAGCCGTTTTCAACTTTCCACAATTAAGTGTTTGACTCATGTCTTCCCCTCCCAAAGGTTTGCTTGTCAGTTTGAATACTCATAAAACCCCCGGCCTGATTTACGCCCTAATCGGCCCGCCTTCACGTATTTAATGAGTAATGGGCAGGGGCGATACTTTTCTCACAATGTTTTATATAAATATTCCATATTTCGTAAGCGCGTATCCAAACCTACTAGATCAGCCAATTCCAATGGACCCATCGGATGATTCAATCCCAGTTTCATCGCTTTATCAATATCCTCTGCTGATGCGACTCCTTCCATCAACATATTCATCGCTTCATTTCCAATTAAGCAGTTCATTCTGCTAGTGACAAACCCGGGAAATTCGTTGACTTCAACCGTTTGTTTCCCTAGCTTTCCGCCGATTTCTTTGGCCTTTGCTACCGTTTCATCAGATGTTTCCAAGCCTCTGACAATTTCTATTAACTTCATCTTATGGACAGGGTTAAAGAAATGCATGGCGATACATTTTTCAGGGCGGGATGTTTGTGCGGCAATTTCAGTCGGGCTCATCGTTGATGTATTTGTGGCCAGAATCGTATGTCCCGGACAAATTCGGTCAAGTTGTTTAAAGACATCAATCTTCAATTCCATTGATTCAAAAACAGCTTCAATAACAACATCTGCATCTCCAGCTGCTGTTTTGATGTCTGTTGTATATTTCAGATTTTCAAGTGCCTCGGTTACTTGTTCAGGTTTTAGGTAACCCTTTTCAGCACTTTTGTTCATTTCGGATTCTATATACGCTTTTGCTTTATTCAGATTATTCGCATCGACATCATTCAAGAAAACCGAAGAGCCGCCTAAAGCTGCTACATATGCAATCCCCCGTCCCATCAATCCGGCTCCTACAACGGTCACTACTTGCATAAAAAATCACTC
>CAKQBC010000323.1 GCA_934215995.1 uncultured Bacillus sp.
ATTGTATGCTGTGCTTTTTGCTGTGTTATTACAACAGGATGGCAGGGGATTCATCAATCGTTTTCTTTTGGTGCCAGCAAATGAGATATAATTATAATTGAGTCAAAACAGTAGTCGGAAACAAGAAATGGAGTGATGCTGAAATGGGGAAATTCACTGTTGATCCAGAATTTTGGGCTCTGTTTCCGGAAGCCCGATTGGAGGTCTTGATTGTTAACAATATTAAAAATCAGTGCAACGAAGAAAATGCTGGCTATTTTACCGGGCTTCTAAGCTCTGCAGCAAAGGAAGCAGCCAACTATCTGACAGAGGAAACATTCAGCCAGAACCAGGTGATCAATGAGTGGCGTCAAGCATTCGGCAAGTTCAAAACAAAAAAGGGGGCACGTTCGTCCCTTGAGGCTTTGCTGAAGCGGGTCAACCAGGGGAGGGTATTCACCCCGATCAATCCTTTGGTCGACATATATAACAGCATCTCCCTGAAATATGCTGTCCCATGCGGAGGGGAGGACCTGCACGCCATCGATGGGGATATGCATCTCGGGAAAGCAAAAGGCGGAGAACCGTTCATGCCCCTTGGCGCAACCGAAAATTCACCAGCTTTGCCGGAAGAGATCATTTATTATGACGGCACGGGAGCCATCTGCAGATGTTTGAATTGGCGGGAAGCCCAAAGGACGATGCTTACGGATGAAACAAAGGATGCGATCCTTGTAATCGAGTCTGTTAACAGTGAACAAGCGGAACGCGCCGGCCGTGCCATTGCAGAAATGAAGCAATTGATTGATACATATTTCGGAACAGAGAGCATTGGCAAAACGGTGACGAAAGTAAATCCGACCTTTCATCTATAAAAATTTATAAAGAGAAATACATTGATTGTCAGTTGGATTTCCAGTTGGAAATATTTCATCATAAGACTATAAAAAAGCAGAAATGTTGCCGGAAAGCTAACATTTCTGCTTTTCGCTTTTTAGTACGAAGACCTGTCAGGCTATTTTTAAAATAAGGCTATTCCGTTAAGCCTAATAGCTTTAAAATAGGGTAAGCCACATTCCGGTCAATCCCTTTAAAAGGATAGGCATGGATATGGATGGCCGGATTGAAATTTAATTCAATGATGGAATAGGCGGATGAATCGTCTGCCATATTTTCAATCATCATATCGACACCGCAAATCTTTGCTCCAACTGATTTCGCTGCTTTCACTGCGATGTGCTTGAAGGAATCCGGGACAGTGCCTGTTACATCGATGCTGTCTCCGCCGGTCGATATATTGGAGTTCTCGCGCAAATATTGCATTTTGCCTTCAGGTATGACGGAATCAATCGTCAGGTTCTGCTGCTGCAGGAACAATTTTATATTTTCATTGATCTGTATTTTCTCTAGCGGCGTCTTATGACCTGTTCCCCGCAGAGGGTCTCTGTTTTTCATTTCGATCAATTGTTGAATGGTGGATACGCCGTCGCCTGTTACGTTAGCCGGTACTCTGTGCAGCACGGCAATTGTTTCATCTCCTATTACAAGGAATCTGTATTCCTTCCCTCTTACGAAAGGCTCAACGAGGATGCTGTTGTCTTCCTTGAAAGCAATCTTCAGCCCTTCGGCCAAACCGGCTTCATCTGTGCCGTTAGGGAAGATGGAGATCCCTATGCCGAAATTGGTTGATTTAGGCTTAATAACGACCGGCTGGCCTGCCCACATATGAATCGATTCCTTTGCATCCTCGATTGTGGAAAATTCCTCTCCTTCAGGAACCTGTATGCCGTTTCTTTTCAGGATATATTTCGTCACACTTTTATTTTCCATTGCCAGGACAGTGATGTATTGGTCCTTGCTTGTTTTGGTGGCTTGCTTTACATACTGCCGGTTTGCTCCCCTTGATAGTTCGATGAAGTTCTCTTTCCGGTCCAATATGTGAACAGAAATCCCTCTTTTGATGCTTTCCTTCATCACAATTTGCGTGGAGAGCTCCATATCTGTGTATGGTTTTAACAGGAATCGCTCTTTGTGGGCATCTTCCTTATGCTTATACGCCAGATGCATGTGGGCCTGTACATAGCCTTTATCTTTGCAAAGCTCGAACAGCTTGTATGCGTACGTATTTTTGCGTTCCTTGATTACGGCTTCTTTTTCTTTCAGGATGTCACCGAAGGGAAAATCATGCTGCCGGTTCATTTCTGCAAGCTCACCGATAATCTCCATTGCCCAGCGCTCCATCGGGATTTCTGCTCCGTCCCTCATAAGGGAAAGCTTGTGATTTTGTCCTTTTGAAGCAATTTTTTTAGTGTTTTGCCCGCTTTCGGTTTGCCAATTTACATAGTCGTTCTCGTCTTTTTTCAGGCAATATAATAAAAATAAGTGGATGAACCGCAGATCGTCAGCAGCCAGCCCGCTTTTTATAAATGGATTAATATCGATGGTCCTGATTTACATGTATTCAATGCCATTCTCCAATATATCCTCCGGGGAATAGTCTGGATTCGGCCCTTTTAACCGTACCGGTACATAAAGCTCCCTAATGTCCCTGATTATTCCTTTTTGTATATTGGCATTGATGGAATCAATGTATTCTTCAAGGGATGAATAGTCCAATTGGATGAATTCTTTGTTTTGATAGCCGCATGCGCTGTTGCGATAGGATATGGCATCCTTGTGGGCAAATGTTTCCCCGGAAATCTCCTCTATCCCTGCTGGGCAATCGGTATCGTAACTTTTATGAATGACGTTTGCGGCACCGAGTATATAGACAAGGAACCAATGATAGCGCAAATAGTTTCTCGTGAGCTTTAAGTAAAGATCCTGCTTGAATTGATGGAGGGACAGTTTACATCCTGACCGTTCATATAGTGTGAAGATCAATCGCTCTCCCAGTGAAAAGTTTATATGGATGCCGGAAATCAATTGTTTTTTTGCCCCGTATTTGCTTTTTAGGTACGCCCTGTATGTTTCATCCTTTTTTTGGTTCGGAAAAACGGCGATCGGGATGTTTTGGTGATCGGGTATATGGGCAGGCATTGATTGCGGCCATATGTATTCATCATTCAGCTCCAGCACAGCTATATTATATAAAGAGTCCAGAAAATCAACAGCTTCCCCGGCTGTCTGGAACACCGGTGTGACAAGCTCCAATTGGCTTTCGGAGAAATCAGTCGTAATATAAGGGTTTTCTTTCTTATCGCCAAACACTTCCGGATGCGGTTTGAGCGAAAGCAGGCCTTCGCTTGTCACACGCAATCCTTCCCGTTCAAGCCCGAAGTTGGCTTCCAACAGTTGCTTTGCGGAAAGGCCGGAAAACAGATGATCTTTCATTTTCAAGTACCTCCTATATTTGAAGCTGGGTGGTAACATCCATGCGAAGGAGCACAGG
>CAKQBC010000324.1 GCA_934215995.1 uncultured Bacillus sp.
TTTATTTCGTTACCATACGAGAGATTACGAGACGCTGGATTTCCTGTGTACCTTCGTAGATTTGCGTAATTTTGGCGTCACGCATGAAGCGTTCTACCGGATAATCCTTTGTATATCCGTAGCCGCCAAAGATTTGGACGGCATCTGTTGTTACTTTCATAGCCGTATCACCAGCAAGAAGTTTGGACATGGCAGATTCTTTTCCGTATGGAAGCCCTTCTGACTCCAGCCATGCTGCCTGGTAAGTTAATAGTCTTGAAGCTTCAATGCTTGTGGCCATGTCTGCCAGCTTAAATCCGATTCCCTGCTGGGCAGCAATAGGCTTGCCAAACTGCTGGCGTTCTTTTGCATATTCAACTGAAGCATCCAGTGCGCCCTGCGCGATCCCGACTGCCTGGGCAGCTATGCCGTTGCGGCCGCCGTCAAGTGTCATCATGGCAATTTTAAAGCCTTCGCCTACGTTTCCTAGAACGTTCTCAACCGGAACCTTGCACTCTTCAAAAATGATTTCAGTTGTAGGTGAGGAACGAATACCCAGTTTCTTTTCCTTCTTGCCGACTGAGAAGCCTTCAAAGCCGGATTCCACGATAAACGCTGTTGTTCCTTTATGTTTGGAAGCTGGATCTGTCAGGGCAAATACAACATAGATATCTGCGATTCCGCCGTTTGTGATGAAAATTTTGCTGCCGTTTAAGACGTAATGATCACCCTCAAGACGTGCCGTTGTTCTCATTCCGCCGGCATCTGATCCGCTGCCTGGCTCAGTAAGGCCATACGCGCCAATTTTTTCACCCTGTGCCATAGGCTTCAGATATTTTTGCTTTTGCTCTTCGCTTCCGAATTTGAAAATCGGCCAGCCTGCCAGAGATGTATGCGCTGAAAGAGTTACACCTGTAGAGGCACATACTCTGGAAAGCTCTTCAACTGCGATGCAGTAAGCAAGGTAATCACTGCCGATTCCGCCGTACTCTTCAGGCCACGGAATCCCTGTTAAGCCAAGCTCCGCCATTTTGTCGAAAATCTCTCTGTCAAAGCGCTCTTCTTCGTCGCGCTCAGCAGCAGTCGGCGCCACTTCATTCCTGGCAAAATCGCGCACCATTTTTCTGATCATTTCATGCTCTTCACTCAATTGGAAATTCATTGTCTTTCCCTCGCTTTATATGGATTCGTTGATATACGGTGAATTCATTATTGGTCTGCTTCTTTACAGCTGTTTGCTGATGACAATCCGCTGAATTTCGCTTGTGCCTTCATAGATTTCGGTAATTTTGGCATCACGGAAGTAGCGCTCAACCGGATAGTCCTCCGTGTAGCCGTAGCCGCCCAATACCTGGATGGCTTCTGTTGACACGTCTACTGCTGTTTTGGATGCAAACAGCTTTGCCATTGAGGCCTCCAGTCCGCATTTAATGCCGCGCTGGCGCATGTCTGCTGCGCGATAGATTAATAGTTTTGCAGCTTCAACGCTTGTCGCCATGTCTGCAAGCTTGAATCCGACACCTTGCTGAGCAGCGATCGGCTTGCCGAACTGTACACGTTCCTTCGCATAGCTTGCGGCTGCTTCAAAGGCTGCTTCTGCGATTCCAAGCGCCTGCGAAGCAATACCGATCCGTCCTGCGTCCAGATTGGCCATCGCAATCTTGAAGCCTTCCCCTTCATTGCCGAGAAGATTTTCAGAAGGAACACGCATATCCTCAAATGTCAGCTGAAGCGTTCTTGAGCCGTGCAAGCCCATTTTGTGCTCATCCTTCCCAAATACAAGGCCTGGCGTATCTTTCTCTACAATAAAAGCGGAGATGCCTTTGCTGCCAAGCTCCGGATTTGTGGATGCAAATACAATATATACGTCTGCTTCGCCAGCATTCGTGATGAACACTTTTGAACCATTAATGACATAATGGTCTCCATCTTTTACCGCACGGGATTTCAGGCTTCCCGCATCCGAGCCTGCGCTCGGTTCAGTGAGGCAAAAAGCTCCGAGGTACTCGCCTGAAGCAAGCTTCGGAATATATTTCTGCTTTTGCTCTTCCGTACCGAAGTAAAGGATTGGGTTTGTTCCAACCGATGTGTGGACCGATAAAATAACGCCCACTGTCGCACTCACACGGGACAGTTCATGGATAGCGATAATGTAGGAGGTAAAGTCCATTTCGGATCCGCCGTATTTTTCAGGAATCGGTATCCCCATCAGGCCAAGCTCGCCCATTTTGCGGAGAATCTCCCTTGGAAACTCGCCCTGCTCCATTTTTTCCACAAAAGGGGCGATTTCCGTTTGCGCAAAATCACGCACCATTTTCCTCATCATTTCCTGTTCTTCTGTAAATCTCAGGTTCATTTGTATACCCTCCGATGCCGCCTGGCTCTATTCAGCCGGGCTCCTGTGATTATTTTTCGTAAACGTAGAAGCCTCTGCCTGTCTTCTTGCCAAGCCAGCCAGCTTTTACATATTTTCTTAACAGCGGGCATGGACGGTATTTATCATCGCCAAAGCCTTCATGCAGGGTTTCCATAATATACAGGCATGTATCCAGGCCAATGAAATCAGCCAAAGTCAGCGGTCCCATTGGATGGTTCATGCCAAGCTTCATCACTTCATCAATGGCCTCTTTTGTCGCAACCCCTTCATAAAGCGTGAAGATTGCTTCATTGATCATCGGCATCAGGATGCGGTTGGATACGAATCCAGGAAAGTCATTCACTTCTACCGGCACTTTTTTAAGCGTCTTTGTGATGTCTTCAATGGTTTGATACACTTCGTCTGCAGTCGCAAGGCCACGGATGATTTCTACTAGCTTCATCACTGGCACCGGGTTCATAAAATGCATGCCGATGACTTTTTCCGGACGTTTTGTGGCAGCTGCGATTTCTGTGATAGGAAGGGATGATGTATTGCTTGCCAGAATCGCATGTTCTGGAGCGATTTCATCCAGCTGGCTGAAGATCTTTGTTTTAATCTCCATATTTTCAACGGCTGCTTCGATGATGAGCTCAACGTTCTTTGCGTCCTGCAGATCGGTTGAAGCGGTTACATTTTTCAGCACTGTTTCCATGTCTTCCGCTGTCATGCGCTCTTTTTCCACCTGGCGGGAAAGATTCTTTTTAATTACGCCAAGGCCGCGTTCAACAAAATCCGGCTTTAGGTCGTTTAAGATGACGCTGTAGCCTGCCTGCGCACAAACCTGCGCGATTCCTGAACCCATTTGTCCAGCACCGATTACCATAATGTTTTTTACGTTCATATTTGTATCCTCCGATCTTGGGCTTAGGCCTGTATTTCTGTCGATTCAGCCGGTAGATCCTGCTTTTCGGCCGGTATTCTTATGAAATTGGCCGGTAAGATGTTCATACAGACCTTCATTGTTC
>CAKQBC010000325.1 GCA_934215995.1 uncultured Bacillus sp.
ATGTGACAGTGCGTAAGCGGCTATTGATTTTTCTTTTGATTGGTTTGCTTACTTTTTTGATTATTGATGCCAGGCTGGGCTATGTGCAGTTCTACCTTGGCAATGTGCTGACCGGCAAAGCGAAGGACTCATGGAGCAGGAATATCCCTTTTGAACCGAAAAGAGGGGAAATCGTCGACAGGAATGGGGTAGCCTTGGCTACAAATCTGAGCTCGCCGACAATTTATGTAGTCCCGAGGCAGGTCAAGGATCCCCAGGCAACTGCCGAAAAATTGGCAGCTGCACTTAACGCGAATAAGACAGAGCTGTACAGGGAAATTACAAAATCAGCATCCAGTGTGAGATTAAAGGACGGACGAAAAATATCGCATGAAAAGGCGAAGGAAATTAAAAGTCTTGATATGGACGGCGTATACATAGCGGAAGACTCAATCCGCTACTATCCTTTCGGGGAATATTTGTCGCATGTGCTTGGATTCACGGGCATCGATAACCAGGGGCTCATGGGCGTGGAGCTCACCTACGATGAAGAGCTTAAGGGAGAGGAGGGCTATGTTAAGTTCTATGCGGATGCGAAGGGCAAGCGGATGGAGAATATGGTCGATGATTATAAAGCCCCTGTCAACGGGAAAAACCTGCAGCTGACCATCGACAGCAAAATCCAGACGATAATGGAAAGGGAGCTGGATATTGCAGAAGCCACCTATAACCCTGACGGCATCATCGGCATCGCGATGAATCCGAATAACGGCGAAATTCTGGCGATGTCAAGCAGGCCGACATTCAATCCTTCTGAGTATCAGGATGTTGCTTCGGAAATCTACAACCGCAATTTGCCGGTGTGGAGCACCTATGAACCGGGATCCACATTTAAGATCATCACGCTTGCAGCGGCCCTGGAAGAAAAGAAAGTAAATCTGAAGAATGATAGCTTTTTTGACCCTGGGCATGTGAAAGTGGGAGGCGCCACATTGAAATGCTGGAAAAGGGGCGGCCATGGTTCACAGACATTCATGGAAGTCGTACAGAATTCATGCAACCCGGGTTTTGTGGAATTAGGGGAGAGGCTCGGCAAAGACAAGCTGTTTTCATATATTAAGAAATTCGGATTCGGGCAGCGGACGGGAATCGACCTTGCCGGTGAAGGATCGGGAATCCTTTTCGACCTTAATCGCGTCGGCCCGGTTGAACAGGCAACAACAGCATTCGGGCAAGGTGTGTCTGTGACTCCGATCCAGCAGGTGGCCGCTGTGTCGGCTGCGGTCAACGGCGGAACGCTTTACACGCCTTTCGTGGCAAAACAGCTTGTTGACCCGGAAACAGGGGAAGTAACGATGAGAAAGACAGCGCAGGCAAAACGCAGGGTCATTTCCGAAGAGACCTCCAAACAGGTACGGGAAGCATTGGAGACGGTAGTGGCTAAGGGGTCGGGCACCGGGGCATATATCGAGTCATACAGGGTTGGCGGAAAAACCGGTACTGCCCAAAAAGTAAAGGACGGCCATTACATCAAAGATAACTATATTGTTTCATTCATAGGGTTCGCACCTGCGGACGATCCTGAAATCGTCATCTATATCGCTGTCGATAATCCGAAGGGGACGATCCAGTTCGGCGGTGTCGTAGCTGCCCCGATCGTCGGCAATATCATGGAGGACTCCCTGCAGGTCCTGAAGGTCGAACCGCGGGAAGGCGGCCTGGATAAGAAAACAACCTGGAATGACCCCGTCATGATCACAATCCCTGACGTAGTCGGCCTAGAAAGAAAAGAACTCCAAACCCAGCTTATGAACCTGACTCTCGATATTTCCGGAAAAGGGGATAAGGTAGTAAAACAGGCGCCTGAGGCAGGGGTGAAGGTGAAAGAAGGGTCTACAATCAGGATTTATATGGGGGACTAATTGTACGAGATGTATTTTCAGGATATTTTTAGGAAGCAGTTCACGGTTAAGTGAACTGCTTCCTTTTTTCTCATGCTTCAATCTACATAGTTTTTTGTTTTTTTCTTTTTAAATATTCAGAAATTTATATTGACAGATAAATATATGTAACTTATTCTTATTTTAATTACATATGTAATTAATTGTAACAAATGTATAAAAATATCTCTTTTATAAAATTTTGTGTCATATGTTACTGATTTCAAGCCTCGTCTATTACAGTAAGGAATGAAAGCGTTTTATTGAAAAGATTATGGTTATCTGGAAGGAAAGGAGGTTTACTAGTGGAGCTAACTATTGTCTTATGTTTGCTGTTACTTCTTAATTACGCATTTTCATTGGTCCACATAAAGAATTACAAAAAAAATATGGATGAAATTGTTAGCGGTTACAAAGGGAAAGAAGGATATTACTTATTTTCAGGCATGGAACGAGGGAGATTCCGTGCGGGCGCGATTGCCATATTGGTAGTGGATCAAGATTATGTGATACATGAATGCCACGTGCTGAAGGGGAGGTCCAATATATCGAAGTTCAAACCAGTTCACAAATTTAAAGAAAAACAAGTAGGAGAAATGTTAAGCGACATAAACGAACAGTATAAATATCCGGATAAAGCTAAAATTCAGGCTGATGATAAAGCTCTTATGAAAGCCGGAGAAAATGCATTGTTATCGATAGCAAAAAAAAGAATATCAGTAGCAATTTAAAAGGGGTGTATGAATAATGGAATGGATTCAATGGTTTGGGGAACATTTCATCGGGATGTTCCAAGCAGGCGGGGAACAGTTCATGGGATTGGTTACGGGGATAATCCCCACTTTGGTAGTGCTTTTGACGTTCACATATGCCGTAATGAAGTTCATTGGTGAGGAAAGAGTCACTAAAGCTATTCGTTTTGCATCGAAATATACAATATTGCGGTATACACTGATGCCTGTTTTAGCGGTATTAATGCTTACGAATCCAATGGCCTACACTTTTGGACGATTCTTGCCCGAAAAGCAAAAACCTGCTTTTTACGATTCGGCTGTTTCTTTTGTCCATCCGGTGACATCCTTGTTCCCATACGCAAACGCTGGTGAACTTTTCGTGTATTTGGGTATAGCAAATGGCATTCAACAAGCGGGATACCCAATATCTGAGCTTGCTGTCAGATATTTTTTGGTTGGGATCCTCATTATATTGGTGCGTGGTATTGTAACAGAAATGATTACGAAATACTTGGCAAGAAAAGTCGAAACGGAGTCTATCTAAATAGGGGGAATATCTGATGACGAGGGCTGTCTTTGTAGCAAAGGGAGCAGGTGGCTGGGGTAAAGGCCTTACAATTCAACCTGCCGGCAAGAAAAAACTGGTTGTTTCAATAACAGGTGGAGGTATACATCCTGTTGCCCAAAAGATTGCCGAATTGACA
>CAKQBC010000326.1 GCA_934215995.1 uncultured Bacillus sp.
CTGTGACAGGAAAAACATATGCCTGCTTTGAACCGGCATTGGATTATATTGTCTCAAAAATTCCACGCTGGCCGTTTGATAAATTTGAATCTGCGAACCGTTCACTTGGGACCCAAATGAAGGCTACAGGTGAAGTGATGGCGATAGGGCGCACATTTGAAGAATCTCTTCTGAAAGCAGTCCGTTCACTTGAAGCCAACATTTATCATCTTGAGCTGAAGGACGCTGACCAAATTTCGAATGAATTGATCGAAAAGCGGATTCGAAAAGCAGGCGATGAACGTTTGTTTTATATCGGAGAAGCCATCAGAAGGGGAGTCACCATCGAGACGATCCATGAATGGAGTATGATTGATCTATTCTTCCTTCATAAGATTAAGAAAATCATAGATTTTGAGAGTGTATTAACAGAAAATCCTTTTGACCCTGAAACAGGGAAAGCTGCAAAGGAAATGGGATTTGCCGATCTGGTGATTGCCAGGCTGTGGGATTCAAGTGAAATGGAAGTATACAGCTGGAGAAAAGAACAAGATATTGTACCGGTTTATAAAATGGTTGATACATGTGCAGCAGAATTTGAATCTGAAACACCGTATTTCTATGGAACTTACGAAGATGAGAACGAATCGGATGTAACCGGCCGCAAAAGTGTTGTTGTTCTCGGCTCAGGCCCTATCCGGATTGGCCAGGGAGTGGAGTTTGACTATTCAACTGTCCACGCAGTATGGGCAATCAAGGAAGCAGGTTATGAAGCAATCATCATTAATAATAATCCGGAAACTGTTTCAACTGACTTTAGCATCTCCGATAAGCTATATTTTGAGCCGCTGACGATTGAAGATGTTATGCACATCATTGATCTTGAGAAGCCAGAAGGTGTAGTTGTGCAATTTGGCGGACAAACAGCGATTAACCTTGCTGCAGATCTGGTAGAGAGAGGCGTGAAAATTCTCGGAACTTCTCTTGAAAACGTCGACCGGGCAGAAGACCGGGATAAATTTGAGCAAGCCCTTGCAGAGCTGGGCATTCCGATGCCAAAAGGAAAGACTGCCTTATCAGTGGAGCAGGCAGTAGCGGTTGCTGGTGAAATCGGTTATCCCGTAGTTGTCCGACCATCATATGTACTTGGCGGAAGGGCCATGGAGATAGTATATAAAGAAGCCGAGCTTCTTCATTATATGGAAAACGCTGTTAAAGTAAATCCAGAGCATCCAGTATTGATCGACCGGTATCTGACTGGGAAGGAGATAGAAGTGGACGCCATTTCGGATGGAGAAAATGTGCTCATTCCAGGCATCATGGAGCATATTGAAAGAGCTGGAGTACACTCAGGAGATTCCATTGCCGTCTATCCTCCACAAAATATATCAGAAGAAATCAAAGACAAGCTTGTTGAGTATACCGAGAAGATGGCTAAGGGCCTTGGCATTATAGGTCTCCTGAATATCCAGTATGTAGTGGCAAAAGGGGAAGTATATGTCCTGGAAGTCAACCCGCGTTCAAGCCGGACGGTTCCTTTCTTGAGCAAGATTACAAACGTGCCAATGGCCAAAATCGCCACGAAAGTTATCATGGGCCAAACATTGGCTCAGCAGGGCTGCGGATCTGGCCTCCTGCCGGAGAGAAAAGGCGTGTTTGTAAAAGTCCCAGTGTTCTCTTTTGCAAAATTAAGAAGAGTAGACATCACTTTAGGGCCTGAAATGAAGTCAACTGGAGAAGTTATGGGAAAAGATTCAACGCTTGAAAAAGCCCTTTATAAAGGCCTTGTTGCTTCCGGCATGAAAATCCAGCCGTTTGGAACCGTACTAATGACTGTCGCAGATAAGGATAAGGATGAGGCGCTGCAGCTGGCAAAGAGATTTGTATCCATCGGCTACAGGCTAATGGCAACGAGCGGAACAGCATTATTCCTTAAATCTGCCGGCATTCCTGTAAAAGTGACTGGAAAGATCGGCTCAGAAGGGCCAAACCTTCTGGATGTCATCAGAAATGGCGAAGCGCAATTTGTTATAAATACTCTAACAAAAGGAAAGCAGCCTGCCAGAGATGGCTTCCGCATCCGCCGTGAATCGGTGGAAAATGGCGTGCCATGCCTTACTTCCCTGGATACGGCAGAAGCAATCCTTCAAGTAATCGAATCAATGAATTTCTCAGCAGATGCGATGGATAAGCCAGAACAAGTCCGGGAGGCGGTTTTATCTTGATCAGACAGGAACAATGCACTGTAATATCGCAAAATAAACTTGCCGAAAACATTTACGAGCTCACCCTTCAAGGTGAGCTTGTTCATGAAATGAAAGTGCCCGGGCAATTTGTGCATTTGAAAATATCCGGGGGTTATGACCCGATGCTAAGAAGGCCGATCAGCATTGCAGAGATTTTACCTGATGAAAGCCAGTTTAAGATGATATATCGTGCTGAAGGCAGGGGAACTGTGATGCTTTCAGAAAAAAAACCTGGCGATTACACAGATGTATTGGGGCCGCTGGGAAATGGGTTTCCTATCAGTGAAGCTGGCCGGGGGGATACAGCACTTCTTGTGGGAGGCGGAATCGGAGTCCCCCCTCTATATGAGTTGTCCAAACAGCTTGTAAGCCATGGTGTTAAGGTGATACATGTCCTTGGCTTTCAGTCAGCAAGTGCCGTTTTCTATGAAGAAAAGTTTGCTCAGCTGGGCGAGACCTATCTGGCTACAGCTGATGGAAGCGCAGGAACGAAAGGCTTTGTTACAGATGTTATTAATAAATTTAATATTAATTTCGATGTTTTATATTCATGCGGCCCAACACCGATGCTGAAGGCGCTTGAAAATCAATACTCTCATAAAACCGTATACCTTTCATTGGAAGAACGGATGGGCTGCGGCATCGGGGCTTGCTTTGCATGCGTTTGCCATACAGGGGATGATCCTGATGGATACAGTTATAAAAAAGTCTGCAGTGACGGACCGGTCTTTAAAGCAGGGGAGGTAGTTCTATGAACTCATTAAATGTCAGTCTGCCTGGACTGGAATTAAAAAATCCAATCATGCCTGCATCAGGATGCTTTGGCTTCGGAAGAGAATTCAGCCAGATGTATGATTTGAGCCAATTGGGTGCGATCATGATCAAGGCGACAACCTTTGAGCCCCGTTTTGGAAATCCAACACCAAGAGTGGCTGAGACCTCAGCAGGGATGCTGAATGCAATAGGACTGCAGAATCCAGGACTGGAAAAAGTGGTGAATGAAGAACTGGTCTGGCTTGAACAATATGATGTACCGATCATTGCCAATGTAGCTGGTTCTCAGGAAGAGGATTATGTTGCGGTTGCCAAAAGAATTTCTGAAAGCCCGAATGTACATGCGCTTGAGC
>CAKQBC010000327.1 GCA_934215995.1 uncultured Bacillus sp.
AACATCCTGTTCACCTCATGAGCGGACGAGCCGGGCAAGCAACGAAGAATGCGAGCGTTTGTCAACAGTCTGAAGCATCCGTCAATGTGCGGATGCTTTTTTTGCATATACCGGACAAGTCCCTCATATATAGTAATAATGAATCGGGAACAGAGGGAGTGTGCGGACGTGAAAAACGACAGAAGGAGAGAAATTGAAAAACGGATCAAAAAAAGAAAAAAGATGAGGGAGCAGCGGCAGTTTGATGATGTACGCCCCGGCATGACAAATTATGCCTATGATGGGTCAACTGCTTCCGGCCACCCACTGATCCGGAAAAATGTGATTTTGTTCAAGATGCTCGCTGCAGGATTATTGTTTGCCGCTACTGCCGTCCTTTTCAAGGCTCCGTCTGACAAGCTCGCGGGCTTGCAGGATACGGTTTCTTCCGTCATGGAGAAAGAAATGCACTTTGCCTCGGTGGCTGAATGGTACGAGGACACATTTGGCGAGCCGCTGGCGTTTCTGCCTGTACAGAAAGAAGAGATGCCGCTGGATGGCGAACAGCAGGCGGCTACCTATGTCACGCCTGTTACAGGGACAGTGCTGGAGACATATGATAAAAACGGCGATGGATTGATCATCAGAATCGATGACAATAAAAAGCCGATAGCCATCCAAAACGGGCTTGTCGTATATGCCGGCCTCAAGGAGGGTTACGGGAATACAGTCATCATCCAGCACAGCGATAAGAGTGAGTCCTGGTATGGAAATCTTGGGACAATGGATGTTTCCTTATATGATTCTGTTGAAAAAGGACAAAATATAGGAGCCGTTACAGAAGGAGGAACTATGTTCTTTGCGATTAAACAGGGGGATATCTTTGTCGACCCGAATAAGGTGATCTCATTTGAATAACTATCTGAAGTTGGCCGGCAAGATCAAGGTACATCCGACGACCTGGGCAGTGGCGGGCATTGCGGTTATGACCGCGCATTTTAAGGAACTCATGATGCTTTTCTCTATTATTTTCATACATGAAATGGGACATGCCTTTGCCGCCGCTTTCTGCAAATGGAGAGTCAAATCCATCACGATTCTGCCATTCGGGGGCATGCTGGAGACAGAGGAACATGGCAACAAAAGCCTGAAGGAAGAACTATATGTGGTGATATTCGGTCCGCTTCAGCATTTGTGGCTTTTCCTGCTGGCTTTTGCGGCCAATCGGCTGGGGCTGCTTGATGATGCAGTATTCCAGACATTCGCCTATATGAATGGCGCGGTCTGCCTGTTTAACCTGCTGCCGATCTGGCCGCTTGACGGTGGCAAGCTGGTCTTCATCTCCATATCCATGCGAATGACTTTCCTGGAGAGCATGAGGATAGTGCTGGCGAGCTCAGCTGTGATTGCGGCTGTTCTTTTGTTCATATCTGTACTTGTCGGCCAGTTCAGCCTTAACCTGCTCATCGTTTTCATCTTTATCGCCTTCACGCTTTATATGGATTGGAAGCAGAGGCAATATGCTTTCATGCGTTTTTTGCTGGAGCGGCATTACGGCAACAGGGAAGAGCTGCTGCAGCTAAAACCGATTAAGGCTGATGAGAGCGAGAGCATCCAGTCCGTGCTGAAACTGTTCCAAAGGGGCTGCAAGCATCCCGTCATTATCACGAAGAATGGAGAGGAAAAGGGCTCTCTCGATGAAAATGAATTGCTGCATGCGTATTTTTCAGACAAACTGACCGATATTAAAATGGGTGAACTGTTATATTACCGATAAGTATGTTATCCTTTCTTCAGAAAAGCGAACGGTTTTTTGAAGAGAGGTTTTTTTATGAAAACGATTTTGGTCAATGGCCTGTCGAGGGAACAGAGGATTGCTGTCCTGGACGGGAAAGAGCTGGCTGACATAAAGCTGCTCAGTGCAGAAAAAGAAAGCCTGGTCGGGAACATATACGCCGGCAGGATTGAGAAAATTGTGCCGGGCATGGATGCGGCATTCGTCTATTTCGGCCAGGGAAAAAACGGCTTTATCCGCAAGGAGGACCTGCCTGCATACCAGCTTGCCAAGAATCCGGCTGTACCGATCAATCAACTGGCCACTCAAGGGGAAAAGCTGCTTGTCCAGGTTAGGAAGGACGAGACGGAGCATAAAGGGGCATCCTTAAGCGGCTGTGTCGAAATTGCTTCCCCGGAGCTCGTTTATTTGCCGGAACAGCATTATATTTCCTTATCGAAAAAGTTTACCCCTGAAGAGCGGAAAGCATGGAAAGAAACAGCGGATACGCATTGCGGGGAAAAGGAAGGTATGCTGATCCGGACAGATATGAGAAGCAAGGATGAACAGTTTTTCGAAGAATTGCTGGACCGATGCCGGGCCATATACAAGGAGTTGCAAGCCAGCCTTAAGGGAGCCAAGCCGGGAACGCTCCTGTACAGTGAAAACAGGCTGCTGAAAACGGTGCGTGAACTGATGAAGCAAGGCGAAGGCGATCTGTATGTCGATTCTTTCCCTTTATATGAAGAACTTAAAGGGTCAGCGGGAAACTGGAATATCCAGCATTACCGGGAAAGGGAAAATATTTTCTCAGCCTGGCAGGTGGATGCGTCCGTAGATAAACTGCATAATCGGATTGTTTGGCTCGATAACGGGGCTTTTCTTGTCATCGAGGAAGGCGAAGCGATGACGACAATTGATGTGAATTCAGGGAAATACACGGGAAAACAGCATAAAGGAGATACCTTCCTGCAAGTGAATCTGATGGCAGCCGAGGCGTCGATGAAGCAAATCAAGCTTCGTAATCTGTCCGGCATGATCCTGATTGATTTCATCAACTGCTCTTCTGATGCACAGAAGGAAAAGATCATGAAGCAAATCCGTTCTTCTTCGATGCAGGACAGTGCAACGGTCCAAGTCATCGGATTCACTGAATTGGGCATTCTGCAGCTGACGAGAAAAAGGACATCCGCGTCATTCAAGGAATACACGACTGCTCCTTGCCCGGTCTGCAATGGAACGGGAAGGGTAGAAAGCGCGGAGGCATGTGCATTCAGGCTTGAGAGGGAAATTCTCGGAATGAGGAACGCGGGCTGGGAAGAGGCGATTGTCGAAATGACAAAAGACGTCCAGCATTGGTTCACAGGTGAGAATGCCCCCCATAAAGACCGGCTTGAACGCGATTCCGGGCTTCATCTGGCCTTCAGGCTGACGGACCGTGAAAAACCGGAATACCGCATTAAAGAAGTCAGATGAAAGATAGACGCGGAGCATTGAAATGCATTGACATGCAGGGCTGTTGTATGGTAACATTCTGTTGTTATGTTTGTAGCGCACCGTGCTACAACCGCAC
>CAKQBC010000328.1 GCA_934215995.1 uncultured Bacillus sp.
CATACCCTTCCACATTTTCCAATTTTGTCAAGTTTTCCTTGAAACAATCATACGTATTGATATTATTGTATGTCACACAAGGGCTTAATACGTTTATGAATGAGAAGCCTTTATGGTTGATGCCTGCCTCAATGATGCTTGTCAAATCCTTGAGGTCTGTAGAAAAGCTTTGAGCGACAAATGTGGCACCTGACGTCAATGCCATCTCCATCGGCGATAATGCTGGTTCAACTGAACCTTGCGGAGTCGATTTTGTTTTGAACCCTGTTCCCGAACGCGGAGATGTCTGCCCTTTAGTCAATCCGTAAATTTGGTTATCCATAACGATGTAGGTAATATCGATATTTCTGCGGATTGCATGGATTGTATGTCCCATGCCAATCGCAAATCCGTCTCCATCTCCTCCGCTCGCAATAACCGTCAGTTCCCGGTTCGCCATCTTCACGCCTTGGGCAATCGGCAATGACCTGCCATGGATGCTGTGGAAACCATATGATTTGATATAACCGGAAATCCTGCCTGAACAGCCGATCCCGGAAATGATGGCCAGGTTGTCGGGCTCAAGACCCGCGTTGGCCGCCGCCCTTTGTATCGCCGCCTGGACAGAGAAATCGCCGCATCCTGGACACCAGTTAGGTTTGACATTATTCCGAAAATCTTTAAATGTAGCCAAATTGGAACATCTCCTTACATTTTGAATGGATTTCATGAGGTAAAAATGGATTACCGTCATATTTCAGGATGCTTTGAATTTTATCAACGTGCCCAAGATTCATCTTCATAATGCTCGCAAGCTGTCCGGTTGCGTTATTTTCCACAACAACCACTTTCTTGGCGGAGGAGACGAGCGGCAGCAACTGATCGACAGGGAATGGGTGGATCAGGCGGATATGGGCATGGTTCACCTTTATGCCTTCTGCCTCCAATCTCTCCATCCCCTCCTCGATAACACCGCGGGTAGAACTGAAGCCTACGATCAAAAGGTCTGCTTCCTTATGCTTGACATCAGTATGGACAGGCACCGGGAATTTTATATCTTTAATCTTCCTCATCCGTTTGTCCATCTGGGCAACCCGGTTCACAGCAGCTTCCGACGGTTTGCCCGTTTCATCATGCTCAACGCCAGTCACATGGTGGATGCCGTTTTTCATGCCGGGAATCACACGCGGAGAAACGCCGTCCTGCGTCAGTTCATATCGTTTGAAGTAGCCTTCCTGCTCCTCCACTTCACCTTGAACCAGCTTGCCCCGGCGAATATCCACTTTGTTTATATCCAAAGGCTGCACGGTTTGCTTCCCTAATGATAGCTGAAGATCCGACAGTATGATTACAGGCACCTGGTACTCTTCAGCGAGATTAAAGGCTTCTGCCGTATCATAAAATGCTTCCTCCACGGTGCTCGGCGCCATTACGATCTTCGGAATTTCGCCGTGTGTGCCGTAAATCATAGCCATCAGGTCAGACTGCTCCTGTTTGGTCGGCAAGCCGGTCGACGGGCCCCCTCGCTGTGTATCGACTACTACAAGCGGAGTTTCCGTGATGCCCGACAAGCCGATTGCTTCCATCTTCAATGACAGGCCCGGCCCGGCTGATGCTGTAATTGTCCTAACGCCTGCATAGTTTGCTCCGATTGCCATCGTAACCGCAGCGATTTCATCCTCTGTCTGTATGACAGTCCCTCCAAAAGCGGGAAGCTTTTTGATTAAATATTCCATAATTTCAGAAGCCGGCGTAATCGGATAAGCCGCCATGAAACGGCACCCTCCAGCTAATGCGCCAAGTGCGATGGCATCATTCCCGATCATGAACAGACGTTTCTGGCCGTCGCCTTTTTCCAGCTGCAGGGCTGCATTTCCGTTCAGCTTAGCCGTCATATGGTCGTAGCCCGCCTGAATGGCATCAAGGTTCTTTTGGACAACCTGCTCGCCTTTCCGTCCGAAGATTTCATTGATCACTTCTTTAAAGACCGATACCTCCAGCCCAAGTATTGCACATGACGCCCCGACAGCAACCATATTCTTCATTAAGGAAGTCCCCAGTTCCGTTGCCATCTCTGTGAATGGGATACTGTACATAATTGCTTTCGTATCTTCCGGGCAGACAGGATTGAATTTGGAATCCGCTATGATGATTCCCTTGTCATGAAGCTCTTTATAGTTGACGTCGATCGTTTCCTGGTCAAATGCGACCAAAATATCCAAATCATCGGAAACGGAACGTGTTTGTTTTGTACTTACACGAATCTTATTATTTGTATGTCCCCCTTTAATGCGGGACGAAAAATGACGATAGCCATACAAATAATACCCCAGCCTGTTTAAAGCAATACAGAAAATTTCCCCGGTACTTTCAATACCTTCCCCTTGCTGCCCGCCAACTTTCCATGAAAGTTGATTGATCATTGCTTACACCCCTTTAGTTGCGCTTATAAATGGAATATCTTTCATTAGTACAGCTTCCGCCATCCTCAGCAAATTAAATTGAACCTTAAATAGATTTCTTTCTAAATATTCAGTTTTCGGATATGTACTAAACGCTTCAATTCTAGCCTTATATTGGAAAAAAATCAACCCTTTGCGGATATTTATATGCAGCACGAGGAAGAATCCAAATAAAAAGAGCCTGTTCCCATAGGCAACAAACTCTTGGCATGTTTTATCTTGGTTCGACAATCAACTTAATGGCGGTCCGTTCCTCTCCATCAATCAGAATATCCGTGAAAGCTGGAATACAAATCAAATCGACTCCACTCGGTGCCACAAACCCTCTTGCGATTGCTACTGCCTTCACGGCTTGATTCAGCGCTCCTGCACCGATCGCCTGAATTTCGGCTGCTCCTCTTTCACGAAGGACACCTGCAAGTGCGCCTGCTACAGAATTAGGGTTAGATTTTGCTGAAACCTTTAATATATCCATTCCTTGATCCTCCTTGTACTCTCCATCTAAATCACCATGCTTTTCCAGTGACTGATACTTCCATAACTACTATATTCAGCGGTCCCGATGATTAGTACAGATTCAGGAAAAACGGATTCCAGAAATAGAAAAAAGCCGATTCTCAGTTTGACGCTGAAATCGGCTTTTGGTTTATTCATAGAATGGGTGGTCTTCGTTTATAAGAATCGGCTGTATGCGTTTTGCCTTCCCGTTCTTTTCATCAATATCAATTAATACAGCACTTAATTGGCTGCGTCCATCTTTCGGTACTGTGAACCGTGCCGGCAGGCTATTAAGAAATTTTTGGATAATCGGTTCCCTGGTCATGCCCAGAATCCCATCATAAGGGCCTGTCATCCCGACATCCGTCATATACGCTGTCCCGTTC